>JBDTMP010000395.1:0-6807 GCA_039934215.1 Ginsengibacter sp. | reverse complement strand
TTTCAGATAGAGGTGGCCTTTTGCTTACAAAATCTTTTTTATCAAAAGCAAATGCACCTGATTGTTTTAATAATAATGCCGTGGTAAGAATTCCTGTTGTTTGAAGAAATTGTCTCCGGTTATTCATACAATTATTTATTTACTGAAAAAGAATATGGTTTTACAATTTCTGCCTTGTGAGAAAACCAACTGGCCCTGTCATTCTCCCTGAAGGCCATTTTACCTGTCACAGGCATTATTGAAAATACGCCGTAGTCATTCATCCACGGAGAAGGCTGGTGTGTTTGTTTAAAACCTTTTATTTTATCGGCGGTGTATGTGTACTGCCAGCCATCTCCCATTTTCCCCGTTTGTGGTGTCCAAAAATTCATGCCCCACGGCATGGCTATCGCCGGATAGGTATTGCCCGAAGATAAAGCGTAACTGGATTGGGTGCCAACAAGGGGATTCACCCAGTCAGCAGGATCTACATTGACCGAAGGTGTTTGTTCAAAAGCAACATTAGGAACAAAAAGTATATTCAGTATTAAACAATTTTGAATAATTGATTTGAGCATTGCATATTTATAAAAAGTGATTTGAGTTTTTTCCGTTTTGTGCAATAAAAGATTAAAAGTTGTTCTCAGAGTACCTAATTCCCATTTGGTATTTCATATAATTTTAGTGGCGCATTATTGACCGCAACTATTAAATAATGTTTGTTATTGCTACCTTTCATAATCCTCGCATTTCTTACATCACCGGATAAATATAATCCGCTTTCATAGGGCTCCTCAGCAATTATCTCCTTCGAATTATTTTTTAATATTAATCCCATTGACGCATCGGAGTGACCTAACTGCACCCGATAAGGATAAAAATTTCCGGCTATTAAAAGCTTATTATTTGCAATTCGTTCAATGCTGCTTACCCTTGAAAATTGAGCTTCCAGTGGTAAATCTTTTTTTATAAAATGATTATTTCCATCATTGAAGAAAACTGCAGACTGCTGCGTATTGCAAAATAATTTTTTAGAAGAATTCAATTGATCATCTGTCAGTATATCTTTTATAGTTGCATTGCCATAATCTTTATAATGAACAAATTTCTTTTTCAATCCCTGTATTTTATCGAGCATTTCATCTCTCGACGCCATCGGGTAAGATGTGTCGCCGATATAATAGCAGATCAGCGGGTCAATAACTCCATTGCCATCGAAGTCATTGTAATAAAGTGTTAGAGGTTTATCGTGAGAAGAATGATATTGTGTATTGGTGCCACAATTGCCGGCTATTATATCCATATTGCCATCATGGTCTATATCATCAGTTTGTAATGCTGCCCACAGTCCGTTGGTGTTTTCAAGGCCGGCTTCTTTTGATATATTAACAAATTTTCCGGAAGAGTATTTAAATATTTCTACCGGCATAAAATCGCCTGCAATGACCAGCTGCAATTCTTTTGAATTTTTTACAGGCATCCATATTGCGGCGCTTATCATCCCGGGGTTTAATAAATCCGGGGCTATTTCTTGTGTTGCGTCGGTAAATTTTGTAACACCCTTTTGGGAATCATTTCTAAGAATATAACTTCTTGATGGCAATGGGAAAGAGCCGGGTATTGATTTTCCGCCAACAAAAATGTCCACATCTCCATCGCCATCATAATCCCCAACAGCCACAGCCTGTTTGCTTGAAAGCATTGAGGGTAATGCATTCAAAGATTTTGCAAAATTCCCTTTGCCATCGTTTATATATAATCTATCCTGGTATTCCGGCGAGCCATCAGTATATTCATTGCCTCCACTTACAACATATAAATCAGGGTAACTATCACCGTTAGCATCCAGGAAAACAGCACTTACATCTTCACTCTCTTTATCTTTTTCAATGTCGGGCTGGGGAATTTTTTTAAATGTCCCGTTGGCGTTCTGGATATAAACAACTGACGCCTGGCTGATAGCGCCGCCGGCAAAAAAATCATCCAGGCCATCTTTGTTGATATCTGCTACGGCCAGCGCAGGCCCGTATTTTGATAATTGCCACGGCAACAAAGTCTCGTCTTTAAAATCAATAAAATCATTTTCCTTATGAATAAAATTTATATTAGATTCAGCAGTGATGTCTTTGTAATAAGTTTTATTTTTCTTTTGCAAACCATCCTCTTTTGCAAAATTGTTTTCGGCGCTTTCATCAATCGTTACATTTTGATTTGCGGGAACATTTTTACGAACGGTTTCGGTTCCATCTGGCCAAACAATTTTCAGTGAATCTAAGGCCGTTGCACTTCCTAATCCAAAATGCAGCGTAGAAGTCACCGTACTTTGAAAGCCACGTACCCGGCTTTTTTCAAGAAACTGTTCATTTCCGTTAGTATAGGCGAATACTTTTGCGCCTAAGGCTTCTGTATTTTTTGATGCGCCTTTCAAATTGAGATTGATATAACTATTTTTCACTCCTTCTGAATTATTGCGGTATAATGAAACAGGATCGTCGTTATTGCACACAATTAAATCAAGGTCGCCGTCATTGTCGAAATCTGCATAGGCAGCGCCGTTTGAAACAACCGGCAGGTCTAACCCCCAGCTTTTAGTTACGTTTTTAAATGTGAGGTCGCGGCTATTTTGAAAGGCATAGTTGCTTAGCTTGTTTGAAGGAATCTTTTTAACAAGGTCAAAAGTTTTATAATTAAAATTTTTCTTTTGTGCTTCTTCCAGCATTGCATCTGCAGCTGTGTATTTTAAAAAATCCATATTGGTAAAATCCCGCAGGTACCCGTTTGTTATAAATAAATCTTTCCAGCCATCATTATCCATATCGGCAAATAATGCGCTCCAGCTCCAGTCAGTGTTCGATATGCCTGAGAGCTGTGCTATTTCACTGAACCGTTCATTTCCTTTTGCATCTGCACCTTCATTTAAGTGAAGCATATTACGCATTTGCTGGTAATAGAAACCACTATCAACTATCAAATGGTATTTATCATATTCGTCAGGGCCCTTCAATAATTTCTGACGGTAATTATCTTCGGGTAACATATCGAGCGTAAAAACATCGGGCATGGCATCATTATTTATATCAGCCACATCAGAGCCCATTGAATATTTTGAAATTTGGGTAAAGCTGTTCTCCAGGCTTTCAGTAAAAGTTCCATTTTTGTTGTTGATATAGTAGCAATCTTTTTCTGTGTAGTCACTGGTTGTGTAGATGTCGGGCCATCCATCCATGTTGATATCACTAACGTTTACGCTAAGCCCATAATTATAAACATGGCTTTGTATGCCTGCTTGTTGCGTTACATCAGTGAATTTATTTTCACTTGTTTCAATAAGTAGATTTTTAAATAAACGATTGCCGTATTCTTTACTTGTCTTGCTGCGAACGATGCTTGTATTTTCAAACGGGTCGTAACTATTGATAGAATGATTCAATAAGAACATATCAAGATCACCATCTTTGTCATAGTCAAAAAATACGGCCATTGTGGATTGTGTGCCCGGCGCATCGAGCCCAAATTCTTTTGCCATATTTTTAAAAACAGGTATACTTTCTTTATTCAATCCCTGGTTAATAAATAATTCATTAGATAATTTGGAAGAGTCACTAAACTTTCCACTATGACATACATACACATCCATTAAGCCATCACCATTTACATCTGCAGCGCACACGCCCGTGCTCCATGTGCCATTGCCTGCAACACCTGCACCTGAGGTAACGTCGTCGAAATGAAAACCTGCTTGTCCGGCAGGTGAGTTTTTTTTATTGATAAATAATTTATTTGGCACTGCATTGCCTGCAATAAAAATATCATCCCAGCCATCATTATTAAAATCCCCTGCGGCTACGCCGTGACCGTTATAGAGGTATTCGTAATTCATTATATGCAATGAATCATTTTCAGGAACTGTGTTCGTAAAATTGACGCCTGTTTGATCGGAAGGCATTAATGTGAATAAAGTTTTTGCTTCCTTATTGGTATGGCAGCCGAAGAAAATGAACGATATGATTATAATAAGCCTCACCCCCAACCTCCACTCCTTTGCGGAAGAGACAGAACCTCCGCCGGTAAAGAATTTAACAGGCTGCTTTAATCGCATTTTAATTATTTAAAATTATCAAGATCAATATTTTCATCGCCATCTTCATAAGGAACATACAACATCAGCAGCGTCATCATTTCCTGATCGCTTCGCATATCACCCTCGGAGGTTACTACCTTCGGCGGATCATTTGGATTAAAAGGATTGTTGGACGTGTTATCATATGATGCCTCTATAACTAATTTTGATCCGATAGGTATGAGCACCGGTTTTTTAAACCGATAAATTTCCTGCCAGCGAAAATCCCAGTCAGGTATATTTACAAGAGGAATGGTATCATTATTTTTTCCAAAAACTGCGTATGCTTTAAACGTCTTCCCGATTAAATGCATGTGCGGCCATACATAAAAGACAGATTCATTTTCTTTTGGATTTACTATTTCAAGTTTATAAGTACTTATTTTATTTGCAGGAATATTATGAAATTCCGGTGTGATATCTTTTTCACCAATGCCACCGCTTCCAAGGCTTATCACTTTTATTTTTCTCTTGATGGAATCTTTTGTAAAAAATAAATTGATGCCTGAAATGCTTTCTGCTTCTTTCGCCAAAGGCGAATAATGAATGGTTAATAATATAACACCACGCTTAGGCATTACCCACCCAAAGCCTGGCGGGTATTGCTCGTAAGAGGTACCGGGAATCCAGCCACCATAGTATGCAATTGTTTTTTTATAAGGAAAATATTGAGCATATTTTGTACGGTCGTCATCAGTAAGATTTATAAGATCCGCAGTTTTATAAATATCAATAGAAGTGTCGGTCACAGGATGCACAGCGTAATTCGCATGATGAATAAGCTTTTTATTATTACTAAAAAACTCTATTGCTTCTACATTATAATCCTGCGGTAATTCAAAAGGAATTTTAAAAACTATAAATCTCTCTTTGTTATCACCCTGTACTTTATAGGCATTTTTTACTGTTAGTGTAAGATCAGGGTTACGTGAAAAAGTTGTGTTATCTAAAGATTTAATTTCATAATCCGGCTTATCACCTTTTGGAGTCCCTGCTTTAACCCAGTCGGATATTTTTTTTATCTGTTCATCAGACAAAGAACGATTGTTGGCAAAGTGCGTATAGGTGTCATCAGCCTTCCATGGTGGCATGTATTTACTTTGCACAACTTTTGCAATAAAAGTGGCACGTTTTGCAACATCATCATAGGTTAACAAATTGAATGGAGCTGACTCACCGGGCTTATGACAACTAACGCATTTTGATTCTATAATTGGAGCAATATCTTTATTGAAAGTAACGGTTTGTGCATGCAATGATATCACCGCAAATAAAAACAGAAGGATTAAAAATATACGCATTCTAAAAATCATTGATTAAGCAACCGACAGGTTTTGTAAACGGAATAGATGGTTTATTGTTAATGAAATTATTTAAAGCAACATCAAGATAATAATTAGTAACCTTATTTCGTGGCTTACCTAATGAAACCAGCCAGTTATCAATCGCTCCTTTATAAATTAAATGACCATTTTTATTATCGATAACTAAAACTTCCGGGGTTACTTTTCCCCCGAGATAGTTTGTGAGATGTAACGAAGAGTCTCTCACTAATTGCCATGAAGGCATATAATTTTTTTGAAATTCAATAACATCTTTTTGTTCAAAACTGCCGGGAATGATTCCAATAAAATCCACTTTTTTTGAATATTTATTTTTTAAGCTCACTAATTTGGTGGAATAATTTTTACACAAAGGGCATTCAGGAGAAAGAAATGCAATTACCAAAAGATCCTTTGTTGTTTTCTTCAAATGTGTAGCAGATCCATTGGGCAATTGTATTGAAAAGGAAGCAATCGAATCCTTATTGTATATTTTTTTCTCAATATAAAAATTTTCCTGGCAAAAAGCATGTACGCTTTGCATCAGTATTATTGCAATTAAAACAACCTTTCTGTTCATGTATAAAATTACAATACTCCGGTAAAAGACCGGAGTATTGTTAATAGTGGATTGTCAAAAAAAAGTTTATTTTTTATCCCACCAAACACGTCCGGAAATATCTGCCGGGCCTGTTCCATAATCGGGATTAGACTGCATTTCAGTAAATGCGGCATTTATATTTGTGAAATTAATATCGGATGAAGGTGGTAAATTTCTTGGAGCCCGCCTTGGTATTGCCAACTGAGAACCATTGTACAATAATTTTTCCATTTTTAAAGTGGTAGTATTATCAGGCAGACCGGTTCTTTTTACCAACGCCCATGCTTCGTTAGGCTCTTTAAAAAAGTTGATAAAAGATTGGGATAATATCATATCAAGGCCTTTTGCAGGATCATATTTTACCGCGGGCTTTGCGAGATAATTATCAATTTCAACTTGTGAAGGAGCGGCTACCTGCACACCCTGGCCAGACTCGAGGTAATAGTCAAGGAACATTCCGTCAGTCGCCATCTTGCCATAGTATTGAATCGAAGCTGTAACCCCGTTATTATACCAGGTGGCCGGGTCATCGCTTTTTATTCCTGAATAGCTAAGCTCGGCGAGCATAAAACAATAATCAGCATAGGTAATTAATGGAATATATTGAACGCCGGTACCTCCATTAAATGCTACCTGGAATATCCTTGGATTGATATTACTTAATGTATCAAGATTAATTTTTCCTGATCCTTTGGTAATTTGTTTTGTTGTATAATATTTTAATTTATTCGCAGCATCGGCTGAAGAATCAGGGCTGGCGAAACTTCCAACATAGCGTTGATCAA
>JBDTMP010000394.1:0-7626 GCA_039934215.1 Ginsengibacter sp. | reverse complement strand
CTAATTAACTAATTAAACCAATCCCTAATGTATATGCCGCCGTTTAATAATACCGCCGGAGGCCTCTCTTATCATATTTGCAAAAACAAAAGCGTTTGAATCTATATCATGCACCAGGTTTTTTAATTTACGGAGTTCCAGTCTTGTAACTACCGTAAAAATTATATCGACATCTTCATGTGTTTCAAACTTACCTGGCAGGTAACCTCTCTCTCCTTTATAAATTGTAATACCGCGGCCCAGCTCATTTACCAGCCTGTCTTTTACAATTTCGCTTTTACCGGAAATGATGGTAACGCCTATATAAGCCTCTAACCCTTCCACTACATAATCAATCGTTTTGGAAACGGTGAAATAAGTAAGCATCGAGTATAATGCGGTTTCAATCCCGAATTTAAAAGCAGCAATTGAGAAGATTACAATATTTATAGCGAGAATTATTTCTGTAATTGTGAAGCTGGTTTTTTTCCATGTATATAAAGCAAGTACTTCTATTCCGTCTATTGCGCAACCAGCTCTCATCGCCAACCCGGTTCCAATTCCGAGGAAAAATCCCCCAAAAATTGAAATCAGTAACTTATCCTGTGTGATAATGGGATAGGGAAGCGACAAACAAATACCAAGCAGAATGATACAAACCAGGGTTTTTAGGGCATACTTAAGATTGATAGCATATATGCACATTATTATAAACGGAAGGTTCGCAAGGATAATTACATAGGCCAGGTTAAAATGATATATCTCATGAATTAAAAGTGAAATGCCGGTGATGCCACCATCAAAAAAATAATTTGGCACCAGGAATCCTTTTAATGCAAAAGCTGCTAAAAGTGCTCCGGTAACGATAAAAATAAGATCGGTTACCCACCCATTAATTGTGAAACCATGTTTTTTCTTTTTAAATGTTGGCTCATTTGTTTTCAGCTCCTCTTCATTTTGTTTAAGTTTCAAATTAAGTTGATTGGTAGCACTTTCAGTGAAATAAGATTGTGATTGTAAAAATTCAATTTCCATGTTTCTCCATTGACTCCGGTCTTTTACAATACCAGCTGCATGCAATTCTTTATATAATTTATTTGATTTGGTCAAATACTTGTCTGTGCCCAGGTAATAGAGGTCGGCATCGCAAATGATTTCCTGGAGTTTATTTTTTGGCGACTGCGGCATTTTAGTTGCCATGATGAGAGAACATATTTGCGCTATTTCTTCTTTGCTGTACTCAAATTCCGGTAGCCATTTTTCAGCCATCTTGCATGATATTTCTTCATGGCCCTTGTATGTTTCTAACATTCCTGAATCATGAAATAAAGCTGCGGTCTTTAAAAGCATGGTCTCCCGGTCCGGAATATTTTCTGAAGCAGCTAAATGTTGTACATTTTCTAATACGTCTTGTGTATGGGTAACATTATGATAGGCTAAGTATTTTGGTAATTCACTTTCAAGTTTTTGAATTAAAAAAGAATAGGCTTTATCAAACTGCATCTGGAGTTATTGTCTGGGAGATTTGTTTTGAGTAATATTTAAAAATACAGATTTTGTTTTGCCTGCAAAATTCTACTTACCAGGGGAAGGTATTTCATAATCTCTGTATTCTCGACCTGCATTGAAAAGTGCTAAATTTAAAATCCTATTTGATCTATAAAAAAAGTTGGTTTCTTCTCATACTTTTTTCAAATTGACATTGTAGGGTTTTGAAATGTTGCATTGCTATTTCAACATTCCATCAATAGTTACGAATTTGTAGTGCTGCCCTTTAAGCCATCCCATTAATTCAGGCAATTTTTTGTAAAACTTATCGGTTCTTCCCGGCCCGGCGCCCGCATGCATTAAAAAGATAAAACCATTCAGGCCGTTTGGAGCTTTTTCATAATAATTAATTATTGACTGGTAAATTTTTTCACTACTTCGATAATTTTTATCCGTTGCAGTGGTGTAATCAGCATTGCTTAAAGTGCCGGGCGTATAATTAATTAGTTGCAATCCCATTTCTTTTGTCCACGCAGCAATTGAATCATTATACCATTCATAAGGAGGAAGAAAATAATATGCATCTTTTTTTTGAATGCCGAATGATCTCATTTCTTTATAATTATTCGCCAGGTCATTTTCAAATTGTTGTTTTGTTACAAGAAGGCTGTCTCTTTTGCCCCAGTCGCAGTACAATAAATGTTTATCAGAATGCGGGCCCAGATAATGTCCATCTTTTTTTATTTGCTGAATAAGATTTTTAAATAAAGGATTGCGGTAAAAATTGCCTGTAAAGAAAAACGAAGCTTTTACATCCTGCGCTTTTAAAGTTTTCAAAACTTCATTTCCTCCTTCGGCAAATTCATCACCTGAAAAAATAATTGCGATCTTTTTTTCGGTGGAATCACCTCTAACTATTGCGTTATGATCAAATAAAAATTGACTTTCAAAAGTCTTCTCCCCTGAAGAAAATTTATCCGAATGGTTTCCTTCGGAAGAGGCGGCAGCCAGCAAATAAATCAAGGACGCAGTCCCATCCATCGTTGGTTCATTGGTACTGTAGTCTCCATAGTCATCGTGGTACACGGCAAGATCACTTTGAAACGGTGCGTATTCATCGGGCGCATATAAAGTGATGCCGAGAAGATTATTATAAATACTGCCAAACACGGGACCATCAACAAGACCGCCGTCAATAGGATAATTTTTTAAATGTGTAAATGCGGAATGTGGATCGGTGGGCGTATCGCCCGATGATGGCAATCCGTAAACCATACTCGTGCCCCACGGATTGCAGCCAAAAAGCCAGTCAAGGTTTGCCTGTTCCAATGCTGCGAAAGATTTATCGTGAGATAGTTGCCTGTACCAATAACATTGAATGGCAAAGGAAGTTGTGAGATTATTGCTGCACCATATAAAGGGAACACCGCGGTAAAAAGCATTTTGTTTCGCTTTGTTCCACACCCGTTGAATACCTACTTTGTAATAATCAACAATTGTGTCTCTTCGTTTTCCTTTCAATTGTTTTGCAAGTTCATAGTGGCCCAGGTTGATAAATGGATACCACTGATAATGCTTTGCTGTATCTGTGCCGAGCCAGGGAGTTATGGGCTCCTGCCTTGCATAATGTAGGGCGGAATCAATAAATGAATTATTTTTTTTATTCAAAGCAAAAGCCAGCTCCATATCATCTGCCCAATTATCCTCTGCATATATGTATGGCGATCTTACAGAAACAGTCTGTGTAACGCCAGGTTTTTTTTCAGCATAACGTAAAGCCGTAATCGCTTTGGACTCTAACAATTCACTATACATTTTGTTACTGGTTTTAAATAGCCGGCTACCCAAAACAAATGCGCTGGTAAATTTCGCAGCGGTGGAAGAAGTGCCTGTCGTGTTATTCATAAACTTTCCTCTTTGCTGTGGCTCACCGTTTATAAAATAGATGGGGCGTTCATAGCCTTTTCCATAAAACGAGTCTTCTTTAGGAATACGCATTCCCTGGTGGTCGCGGTCATCTGCAATTTGGTTGAACATAATATCTGCTGATGGATGCATTTTTAATAGCCAGTCAAGCCCCCATTTTGCTTCATCAAGAACATCAGGAATATTATTTTTTCCATCGAGGCCGTTTGCCAGTTTCGCGTCACCAAATACTTTTGGAAAATCGCGGTATGCCATTAACAAATGATATGCTGCGTTTGCAGAAGTTGTGGCATATTGCAGGTAATCTGAAGCATCATGCCAGCCACCACTCACACCAAAAAAAGTACTGTCTTTTATACCAGCGGCTTCACCATACAATGTGTAGCCGTCATGCGTATGGCAACTATCTTTTAAAAAAGGATTGAAGCCGCTGCGCTGCTGGCGCATATACCTTAGGCAGAAATCTGCGGCGCCCTTATATACATCCGCGCCAATCTTGAACACGGGCGACTTTGCTCCCCCGGCCTGCAAATAATATCGCCCTGGTTTTGTAAACTTTGAAAAATCCAATCTATACGTTTGTGTAAAAGGACCATACTCTTCAAATGATTTTCCGGTGCCACCGGTAAAAACAAATTTTTTTGTGACTGCATCAACCAATTGAAAAGTTGTAAGCGTTTTATTTTCTTTAGTGCACCATACCGCTGCTTTTATTCCGCCGGTGATGTACCCCATTTGGTTGATTCGTATCCATGTATTTTCATTTTGCGATTTAGACACCAATGAAAACAAAACGAAAATTATAAAGAGGATTTTTTTCATGACGTGATCAGATTAAAAAACTATTTATCATACTGCAATTGAAATTTTGAAAGATCAGGAATGTGTTTTCTTTGCCGCATCAGTTCGTATTGATAAATAATATTCCCGACCTCTTTAAAAAAAGGATACCCGGTTTCATCATACTCGTATTTATCATCATTCAGCACGCCATCACTATTTACATATATTACACCACTGAGCATAAATTCAACCTTATTTTTAAAATCAACAATGTACGCGACATCAGTAAGAAATCCATAAGACCAGCCCGGTTTATTGAATACTCTTATATAGGATGGAATAGGCATATGGCCGGATTTAAACATAAAAAATTTTGTATAGCTGCTGAAAAATTCACCTGTATCATATTTTGGATGAATGCTTTCATATGGCAGCTCGGACATATATTGATACAAAAATTTGTAATCATCTTCAGTTAAATTGAACCGTCGCTTTTGTGGGACTGATAAAGGAAATAAAACTGACTGTAATATTTCACGAAGATATTCCAGCGGTGCATTGTTGTGTGTCGTGAAATCCATGGGCTCATTTATCAGGCTATCATTCCGATCAAAATGCGCTTTTCCAATTAATATTTTTTTACTAAAATCAAAAGGCTTCAAATTGTAAGCCGGAGGTTGTTTATAAAGTAAGTTTGCTTTTTCTACAAAACGAATAGCGTTAGTATGGCGGTTTTCTTCTTCATTCATCGGCACAAAGCGGCGTGTGATGCGCATATCATCATATCCCATTTGCCACAGCCTTTCGTTGATATGTTGCTGACCTAAAAATTCATAGAGCCTGGTGTAGGCGTCATTGTCACTTACTAAAAATATTTTTTTAATATACTGCGCTACCGATGGAAATCCGTTTTGCGAAGTGCTATCGGAATCTACAGCGCTTTGCCCTGACCACGAACTATCGGTAAGCATTGGAGTGAATTTATCAATGCCATATTGCTTCAAAGTATTCACTTTTTCCAGTGCAAGAAAGGCTAATGGCATTTTTACAGTAGAGGCAGGATTAAAATATTCATCGCGGTCAACGCGGTAATAATAATTTTTGAAATGAGGATTATTATTTTTATCGCGATCAATCTTAGTATAAATAAGCTGGTAGCGGAATGTATCAGGTTGTTGAAAAATACTTTTTAATTGCTGAGAGCCTTTTTCCCATAAAAGTTTTTTAAGAAAGTCGCTGTCTTTTTTTTGTGAAGAAACTATGTCAGGCACCAGCATCGTAATAAATAAATAGATCAGCAAACATAAATTTTTCATAGTTCAATATGAGAAACCATTAATAGTTGTTTGTACTGTTAAATACAATAAATTTAAATAAAAATGCCGATCTGCAGATAATGGCAAAAACTTACAAAATATATATTTGGAAGACAGCGCCATTCCTTCGTTTATTGCTCCCTTTGATTGCCGGAATTATTCTTCAGTATTATTTTACATTTCCTCCCGCTAAAATTATCATTGCAGGAATTATTCTTATCGTATTAAATATCATTTTTAGATTTCTTCCACTTATCTATCGTTTCAGGCTCCGTGGATTCCAGGGCATTTTTATTGCGCTGATTATATTATGCCTGGGAATGCTTTTAACACGGCAAAAAGATATTCGCAATGAGAGTACGTGGTATGGGAATTATTATGACAGCGCTTCCTATATTTTGGCGACTCTGAGTGAACCGCCGGTAGAAAAAGCCAAATCTTATAAAGTATTGGCTACAGTAGAATCAATTATTAAAAAAGATACCACGTATTTAGCGAAAGGAAATATTCTTCTTTATTTCGCAAAAGATTCAGTGCAAAAGGCTCCGCAATATGGTGATAAGATAATCATTAGCCATACGCTTCAACGCATAAAAAATTCAGGCAATCCGGGAGCGTTTGACTATGCACGTTATTCTGCTTTTCAGCAGCTTTTCCACCAGGTGTATCTTAAAAAAAATCACTGGATTCTAATAGACCACAAGAACCCAACCGGTTACAATTCCTACATCTTTGGCGTACGGCAAAAAATTATTGACATACTCAATAAATACATCCCGGGCAATGATGAAAAATCGATTGCGATAGCTTTGCTTATTGGATATAAAATTGATTTGGATAAAGATCTTGTGCAGGCTTACAGCAATGCCGGTGTTGTACATCTTATTGCTATTTCCGGCATGCATATGGCGATTATTTATGGCGTTCTGTTTTGGATCTTTACAAAGCTGCCCTTGGTGAAAAAATCAAGAATTACACGGCTCGTTCTCATCCTGTTTTGTTTATGGTTTTTTGCTTTGCTCACCGGCGCGTCAGGCTCTGTGTTACGATCTGCAGTGATGTTTACTTTCATCGCAACAGGAATAGCGGTCAATAAAAAAGCTTCGATATATAATTCCATGGCAACCTCGGCTTTTGTATTACTGTGCTATAATCCTTACCTGTTGTGGGATGTAGGATTTCAGCTTTCATATTTTGCGGTTCTGGGTATTGTAATTTCGCAACGTCACATTGCTAATTGGTTTTATTTCAAAAATAAAATACTCAATTCGATCTGGCAGCTAACGTCGGTTTCGCTGGCTGCACAATTATTTACTTTCCCGATATGTATTTATTATTTTCATCAGCTTCCATTACTTTTTTTAGTTTCCAATCTTATCGCTATTCCGCTTTCCACTATTGCTCTTTGGGCGTGCATTATTCTTGTTATCATATCACCATTGGAGCTCGCAGCAATTATTTGTGGTAAAATTATTTTCGGAGTTATCTGGCTAATAAACCATACCGTACTTTTTATAAATGCCATTCCTTTTTCTTTATGGGATAACATTTCTCTTACTGTTGCAGATACAATTGTTTTGTATGTCGTTGTTTGCAGTATTCTCTACTGGCTGCTTAAAAAAGAAAAGACTGCATTTAAAATCGCCCTCTTAAGTACGTTCCTGTTTTCTGCATTGTTATCATTTAATTTGTTGCAGGTTTCTGGTCAGAAAAAAATGATTGTGTATAATATTCCGGATCATAAAGCAATAGATTTTGTCAGCGGAAATAAATATGAATTTTTAGGAGATAAAGATTTGGAAAATGCAGGCGTGCTTAAAAATTTTCATTTAAAGCCGGGACGTATTTCTTTGATGGCTTATAACAAAGCGGACACTATTGGTGCACTATACAAGCTTCATAATTTTTACGGATTTTATTCGAAAAGAATTTTACTAATTGATTCAGCTATCATGTATGAGCCAGTCGCAAAAAAAATAGATGTTGATTACATCGTTATTTCAAAAAATCCAAAAATCTTTATAACAAAGCTGGCCACTATTTTCAATGCGGGAATTTATATTTTCGATGCATCGAATCCAATGTGGAAAATTGAGAAATGGAAAAAAGATTGTGAAGAATTACATTTGCGCTT
>JBDTMP010000393.1:0-4398 GCA_039934215.1 Ginsengibacter sp. | reverse complement strand
GGATAACGGCAGGCACAAAACTCAAAGTCATGAATGCTTTAAAAAACAAAGTTCAGTTAATTGGAAATTTAGGCAATGCACCCGAAGTGCGCAACACAGAAAGCGGTAAAAAGCTCGTCCGCTTTTCAATTGCTACCAATGAAAGCTATCGCAATGCCAAAGGCGAAAAAGTTACCGAAACACAATGGCATAATTTAATTGCCTGGGGCAAAGTAGCAGATATTGCCGAAAAGTATTTAGCGAAAGGCACCGAGGTTGCCATTGAAGGAAAATTGATGAATAATAACTACACCGACAAGGACGGTAATAAAAGATACAATACTGAAATACAGGTGCACGAATTATTATTGCTCGGCAATAAGCCTGCCGCATAATTTTATTTTTGCTACGAATTGCACAGATTTTCAAGAATTAATTTTAAGTTGTAATTTTCTTTCATTCGTGAAAATTCGTGTAATTCGTGGCTATTAAAAATAATGCGATGCAAAATATTAACTCAATAGAACGGCATGAAGTATTTAATCTGGCATACAGGTTTGTTACAGAAACCAGTGAAAATATTTTCTTAACCGGTAAAGCAGGAACAGGCAAAACCACGTTTTTAAAATATTTAAAAGAGAATTGTTCTAAAAATATTGTCGTTGCTGCGCCAACGGGAGTGGCCGCTATAAATGCCGGCGGTGTAACATTACATAGTTTATTTCAATTGCCGTTTCATCCATTTTTGCCAACGAAAAATAATAGAGATGAATTGCTGGCAAAGATCAGGTTTAATAAACAACGTCAGCAATTGCTTCGCAAAGTGGAGCTACTCGTTATCGATGAAATAAGCATGGTACGTTGCGATACAATGGATGCAATAGATACTATTTTAAAATCAGTAAGAAGAAAATACGATGTTCCTTTTGGCGGGGTTCAGCTTTTATGTATTGGCGATTTATTTCAACTGCCTCCTGTTGCCCAGCGGCATGAATGGAATGTACTGCAGGAATATTATTCTTCACCTTTTTTCTTTGACAGCAGCGTCATTAAAGAACAGATGCCTTTATTAATAGAGCTGAATAAAATTTACCGGCAAAAAGAAAATTCGTTTGTAGAACTCTTAAATAAAGTGCGCAACAACCGGATGAGTGTGGACGATTTTGAAGAACTGCATCAACGCTACAATCCGGCATTTCGGCCAACTATTGAAGAAAAATATATTACGCTTACTTCTCACAATAGCCAGGCAGATCAAATCAATGCAAGGGAACTGCAAAAAATACTTAACTCAACTTATAAGTATGAAGCGCTAATTGACGGCGACTTTCCTGAAAATAATTATCCTGCAGAAGGGACATTGCTTTTAAAAGTTGGCGCCCAGGTTATGTTTTTGAAAAATGATACAATTCTGAAAAGATATTTTAATGGAAAAATAGGTGTGGTAAAATCCCTGGATGATGAAGAAATAATTGTTGAGTGCGATGGAGCAAATATTTCTGTTTCCATGGAAACCTGGGAAAATTCGCGATACGTTTTAGATAGGGTTGATGGTAAATTACAACAAGAAACACTTGGTACTTTTAGTCAATTTCCCTTAAGACTTGCCTGGGCGATTACCATTCATAAAAGCCAGGGACTTACATTTGAAAAAGTTATGATAGATGCAGGTGCAGCCTTCAGCAGCGGCCAGGTTTATGTTGCGTTGAGCCGCTGCACCAGTCTTGATGGCATTGTACTTTTATCTAAGATTCCTTCCGCCGCTATTTATAGCAATGATAATGTAATCAAAGGTCAACAAACCCTTACGCATAAAGGATCGCTGGCAGAAAGATTCGATGGAGCAAGGCAAATCTTCACGCAACAATTGCTTGAGGAAATTTTTTCATTTAATGAAGTAACACCATTAATCGATGTTTTGCACTTTCACATAAAAGAGCAGAAGGATAAATTAAATAATGAGGGAATTGCGTGGATAGAAAATTTTAGAAATAACTTTTCTGTAGATAAAGACACCGGGTTAAAGTTTATTGCTCTAATAGCCGGATTGATGAAAGTCGAACCTGTGATTGAAAAGAATGAAGCTTTACAAAAAAGAATTATTGATGCGGCTAATTTTTTTGCACCTAAAATTGCTGCTTACCAGCAGTCAGTTCAGAATCATCCTTTAATTACAGAGCACAGGGAAACGGCCAATACTCTTAACGAATATTTGAACCAACTTATCCTTGCTATTTATACAACCGGCTACTACTTGCAACACTGTAAACAGCCATTCTCGGTGACATCATTTCTGCAGCATAAATTGAAATTTGCACAACCGCGCTTTAATATAAGTTCGTATGCAAGTGGAAAAAAGCAATCGTTTTCGGATATTCCTAATATTGAATTGTACGACTCGCTAAAGAGATGGCGCGATGAAATCTGTGATAAATCCGGAATGCCAATTTACATGGTAGCAAACCGGGCGACTTTAACGGAAGTTGCAACCTATCTTCCTCTAAGCAAAAAGGATTTGATGCAAATAAGTGGATTCGGAAAGGCTAAAGTTGACAAGTATGGTGATGACATTTTACAATCAGTGCAGGAGTATTGCACCGTGAATAATATTGCAACTAATATGGCTGCCAAACAAGCAAATCCAAAAAGAGAACGAAAAGAAAAAAGTGATGAAGTTAAAACTGACACGAAGACTCTGTCTTATAATTTATTCAAAGAAGGAAAAAGTGTAGCAGAAATCGCCAAAGAAAGGAATTTTGCAATTAGCACAATTGAAGTCCACCTGGGTTGGTTCGTAGGCAATGGCGATATTGATATAAATAAGTTGGTTCCTGTAGAAAAACAGCTTTTGATAAGAGCCGCCGCAAAATCCCACGGCTCAAATCATAAAAGCATGAAAGATAATTTGCCTGATTCCATTTCTTACAGTGAAATAAAGATGGTTATGGCTGCAGAAAAAGTTAATGCATGAATAAATTCAAAAGGATTAAAAAACTTATTGCCAAAATAATTTTATTTCCTACCTTCGCACTCCCAAAAAAAGTTCTTTAGAAGAAATCATAGAATTGGGAGTTCTGAGCTTGTCGAAGAACGTTAACACCAAAAAATTAATTATGGCAAAAGAAATAACAGCCTATGTCAAGCTCCAATGTAAAGGAGGACAGGCTAATCCTGCACCGCCAATAGGCCCTGCTCTCGGTTCAAAAGGTATTAATATCATGGAGTTCTGTAAGCAGTTTAATGCAAGGACCCAGGATAAACAAGGGAAAGTTCTTCCCGTTCTCATCACAGTTTATGGAGATAAGTCATTTGATTTTGTTATCAAAACACCTCCTGCTGCAGTACAATTAAAAGACGCTGCTAAAATCCAAAGTGGAAGTAAAGAGCCAAACAGGAATAAGGTTGGTAAGGTTTCCTGGGAACAAGTGGAAGAAATAGCAAAAGATAAGATGGAAGATTTGAACGCTTTCAGCTTAAATAGCGCTATGAAAATGGTAGCAGGGACTGCACGCAGCATGGGTTTAACAGTAGATGGTAAAGCCCCGTGGGATAATTAAATTTTAAGATTTCCCTTACGGGAGTAAACTTTTTCAAATGATTACTAAAAAAAGAAAAGAAGCCAACGCGAAGGTTGACCAGAATAAAACCTACTCACTTAAAGAAGCGTCTGCTCTTGTTAAAGATATTAATACAACGAAATTTGACAGCTCTGTTGATCTTCATATCCGCCTTGGTGTAGATCCTAAAAAAGCTGACCAGGCGGTGCGTGGTACAGTTTCATTGCCTCATGGTACAGGTAAAACAAAAAAGGTATTGGTGCTTTGCACTCCGGATAAGGAAGAAGCTGCAAAAGCGGCGGGCGCTGACTTTGTAGGCCTCGATGAATTTATTACCAAGATAGAAGGTGGCTGGACTGATGTTGATGTTATAATTGCCACTCCGTCCGTAATGCCTAAGATTGGTAGACTTGGTAAAGTATTAGGCCCAAGAAACCTGATGCCGAATCCAAAAACAGGTACTGTTACCAATGATGTGGTTGCTGCAATTAATGATGTTAAAGGAGGTAAAATTGCTTTTAAGGTTGATAAAGTAGGTATTGTTCACGCTTCTATTGGAAGGGTAAGTTTTTCTCCAGATAAAATTGAAGCAAACAGCCAGGAATTAATTAATGCAATCGTAAGGTTAAAGCCAGCTACATCAAAAGGCATTTATTTAAAAGGGCTAAGTATGGCGACCACGATGAGCCCGGGTATTACCATAGACGCTAAATCAATATAGATAACATTATTTGCTTCGATTTGTAATTACATTTCAAAAGCAACAAAACAAAGGATATGAATAAAGAACAAAAACAGGAAGTAATAGAAGCTTTGAAAGATAAGTTTACTCAATATTCTAACTTCTATATTACAAATACTG
>JBDTMP010000392.1:0-2106 GCA_039934215.1 Ginsengibacter sp. | reverse complement strand
TTAATAGCTAAAAAATAAAAATAAAAATGGTTTGAGCAAAAGAGATTTATTTTATTAGTTTTATGATTTTTAAATCAAATATAAACCATGGCAAGGGCAATTAGAAAAACTGAGATTGCAGGTAAACTTAGAACCTTAAAGGAGCAATTAGAGGAATACAAAGCCGAACTGAAGACCGTGCATCCTACTTTTAAAATTTCAAAAAAGGGTAAAAGGCTTGATAATATTAACGCTACTATTACTAAACTGGAACGAGAAATTGAAGAGCTAAAAAAAAGGTAAAATTAAATTTTCAGAGCCGGTAATGCTTTACACATTTTGAGTGGTCCTGGTATCTTGTATTGATTTAATATCAATTTACTTCCTTGTTTGTTAATTCATTTTCTTCATGATTTTTATTTCCTGGTATAAAAGTTTACGGCTTTGTTTAATGATTTGTTTCTTATTAAGTCAAAGAATCTACGTAAAAAAAGCTAAAGTCTTAATATCATTTACATCAATCTTCTATATTTAAATTGATTGCAATAGTTTTGCGGCAAAAAAATACTGGATTAAATGGATTTTATAAAAGTTACGGAGCAACCTTCTCATTACCGGCATCTTGAAAAAATGCCTATTTCTCAAATAATATCCGATATTAATAACGAAGATAGAAATGTAGCCGAAGCCGTAGAACAGGCTCTTCCGCAGATAGGGAAACTTATAGACGCGGCCGCTGATAAAATGCTGGCCGGCGGAAGGCTTTTTTACATTGGCGCAGGCACGAGTGGCCGGCTTGGTATTTTAGACGCAAGCGAATGCCCCCCATCATACGGCGTTCCTCCGGGGCTTGTTGTTGGAATTATAGCAGGCGGTAAAAAAGCCATTACAAGCGCAGTCGAGTTTGCGGAAGATGATACGAAACAGGGATGGAAGGATTTAAAAAAGCACAAGGTTTCATCGCGGGATATTGTAATAGGTATTGCATCGAGCGGTACTACGCCTTACGTAACCGGTGCATTGAAAAGTTGCAGGAAAAAAGGGATTCTCACCGGAAGCATCGCCTGTAATCCAGGTTCTCCGGTAAGTGAATGTGCTGATTACCCTGTAGAAGTGGTGGTTGGCCCGGAATTTATTACAGGCAGTACAAGAATGAAAAGCGGAACTGCTCAAAAAATGGTTTTGAATATGATTTCCACGACAGTCATGATACAACTCGGCAGGATAGAGGACAACAAAATGGTGCATATGCAGCTTAGTAATGATAAGCTTGTAAAAAGAGGGGTTCAAATGGTTATGGAAAAAACCAGGCTAACTGACGCGAGTAAAGCCAAAGCGCTTTTGATAAAATACGGAAGTGTAAAAAAAGCTGTTGAAAAATTCAAATAAATGCTGCGTTTTATTTAATATTGCCCTAATCGGTTTCTAAATTTTATTTATTATTTAATACATCACTATGAAACAATCATTAGTACTTTCTGTTTTATTTTTTGCCTTTTTATCAAGGGGCTTTTCACAGGATAATAAGGTTTTTGCCATCACCGGGCAAGCCAGCAAAAATTTTAACTGGACCGATATCAGGGTTATTGATATGAAATCCGGAGATATGAAAACCACCGTATTTGAAAACGGGAAAACGAAGTTCTCCTATGTGGATGCTGAAACCAGGAAAAGTATTGACGAAAGTAATATAAAACAAATACCAGTAACTGTTCAGCAAAATGGCGCCAGCAATACATCCAATGCAATTGCGCTGAATAATTTTTCTCCTACCAATCAAATGAGCGCCGCGGTCGCTTATGATAAAAAACATGATAAGTTATTTTTTGCTACCATGCGCACTGGCCAGCTTGTGTGGTTGGATACACGTCAAAATAATGGAGCTTCATCATTTTTTACAGTGCAGAAAACACTTGTGAACAATACCAATTTTAACGATGAATCATTAAATATTACCCGCATGACAATCGGCGCTGACGGTAACGGTTATGCGCTTACCAATGATGGGAATCATCTTATTCGCTTTACAACCGGCAACAAAATAATAATAAGTGATCTTGGTAATTTGGTGGATGCGGAAAGTAATAACGGCATTTCAATCCATAACAAATGCAGCAGTTGGGGTGG
>JBDTMP010000391.1:0-4911 GCA_039934215.1 Ginsengibacter sp. | reverse complement strand
CACATAGTCAATAATGATATTTGTATCCAAAAATAATTTATTTATCATATTTTTCATCTAAATGGTCATGCCAGGCTTTTTTATAATCGTAATTTTCAGGAAGAGGTTTTGCATGCTTTGTATATTTTCTGATACGTTCTAAAAGAGAGGGCTCGCCATTGATGTCTTTTTTGGGCAAAGTGTTTTTTGAATACCTTTCCAGGAATTCTTCCACCACAGATGAAAGACTTACCTTTCTTTTTGCGCTGGCTCTTTTTGCCCGCGCAACAATTTTATCATCAACATTTAAAGTTAATTTAGTCTTCATACTTGCTTTTTATAAAGTTACGTGAATTTATTTGTTACGTAAAAGGCCCACATTACTTTGTTGCAATATTTCCTTTACCATGTAATCCCAACTATATTTTTTTTTCTCTTCACGCAAATAGGGTAAAAAATATTCTTCACCCGATTCAAAATA
Source organism: Ginsengibacter sp. (assembly GCA_039934215.1). Lineage (GTDB taxonomy): Bacteria > Bacteroidota > Bacteroidia > Chitinophagales > Chitinophagaceae > Ginsengibacter. The sequence goes on along the minus strand of JBDTMP010000391.1, from coordinate 4,451 downwards.
TTCTTTGATCTTTTGTGCGATGCTCCCTGGATTTGGCTCAGCTATTAAGCCAACTTTTTTATCTGGTACCAAAGATGGAAGCCCTCCAACATTTGTTACAATCATTGGTTTTTCAAAATGATAGGCGAGGGGAGTAACGCCGCTTTGAGTAGCTTGCCTGTAAGGCTGCACAACACAATCAGCGGCGCACAAATAATATTTTACCTCGCTATCTGATATGAATTGAGTGTGAATGAGCAGGTTATTTTTTATAGAAGGATCATTTAGTAATGTTTGATAATTTTTTTCATCTTCATAAAATTCACCTGCAATCAATAGTTTAATATTTTCTGTCGATGAATCCTGTTTTAATAATTTCATTGCATTTAACAAAATATCGAGCCCTTTATATTTTCTTATAAAACCAAAAAATAAAAGCACCCTATCATTGAGATTAATTCCAAGTTTTTTCCTTGCTTCTTCCTTACTAATTATTTCTCCAAAATTATCATACAAAGGATGCGGTACAAATTGCGCAGGTTTATCTTTCGCGAATTGTTTCAGATCGGCAAGCACTTTTTCACTCATAGTAATAAATGCATCTACCGGCTTCAAAAAATATTTAGTGAAGGCCACATCCCCCGGCCTTTTTTCATGAGGGAAAATATTATCAGCAATGCAAATAACTTTTGTGTGCTTATTTTTTTTTACCCTTCTCAGGATTGTCCCGAGGCACGGCCCCATGAATGGCAACCAATATCGCACCACAATAATGTCTGGCTTCAATTTTTTTAATTCATTGCCGACGGTTATCCAGTTCAGTGGATTTACAGAATTTATTTTTACTTTAATTGGAATATTTTCGGGAGGCGGTTCTGTTGAATATTGCGTTGTACCTGGAAATAAAAGTGATGGATACTGGTATGAGAAAGTGTAAATAGTCGTGTCATATCCCTGGTTGATAAATTCTTTGGCCAGGCGTTCATCATAAGATGCAAGACCTCCGCGTAAGGGATGTGCGGGTCCGATGATGATGATAGATTTTACACTTTTGTCTGGCAAAATAATGTGAGTGTTTGATCCACTAATGTTAATGAATTGAATCGTTAGCTGATTAACTTTTCCTCTATTAAATAGCTATTTCTTTCAGCTCCGTTTCTTGATATGAGCTCTCCTAAAAAGCCCGCCAGAAAAAGTTGCGTTCCAACAATCATTGCTAAAATTGCAAAGAAAAATAAAGGCCTTTGTGTTAAGCCTGTTTTGTCAAAAAAAAATTTGGAAACGGCGAGATAGGCTGAAACCATAAAGCCGAACAAAAAAAATAATGTTCCCCATAAGCCAAAAAAATGCATTGGATTTTTTTTGAACTTACCGACAAAAACTATTGATGCGAGATCTAAAAAACCATTTATAAAGCGATCCCAGCCAAACTTGGTAACACCATATTTTCTTGCACGATGCTCTACTACTTTTTCTCCAAATTTTTTAAAGCCCGACCACTTTGCAAGCAAAGGAATATAGCGATGCATTTCGCCATATACTTCAATATTTTTTACTACTTTATTTTTATACGCTTTCAGTCCGCAATTAAAATCATGAAGATAAATTCCACTTACTTTTCTTGCTGCAGCATTGTATATTTTTGAAGGAATATTTTTCGAAAAAGTATTATCATATCTTTTTTTCTTCCACCCGCTCACGATGTCAAATCCATCAACCAATATCATTTGTCTTAGTTCAGGTATTTCATCGGGGCTATCCTGCAGGTCAGCATCCATCGTTATTACTACTTCTCCTTTTGCTATTTTGAAACCCTCATTGAGCGCAGCGCTTTTTCCGTAGTTTCTTTGAAATTTAATTCCTTTTATATGTGGATTTTTTTCGCGAAGCTCCTGGATTACTTTCCATGAATTATCCGTGCTTCCATCATCTACCATTATTATTTCGTAGTTGAAAAAATGTTGTTGCATTACATTCCTAATCCATGCTTCAAGCTCCGGTAAGGATTCTGCTTCATTAATAAGTGGAATAACAACAGAAATATCCATTTACTGCAGTATTTGGGTGGGGTCATCCTTAAATGCATTCGGCTGCTTTTTTGTAATGGCTGCACCCACTAAAGATGCAAGTGCACCGAAAATAAGATAACCTATGAGAGTACCGCCAATGGCAAATACCAAAAAGAATTTCTTTGTCAATGCTAACCCCTGTTGTATTTGTTCCGATGTCATTTTGCCTCCCTTTTGCATTCCTTCTTTGGCTTGTTCCAATGCCTTCTCTTTGAAATCAGGAAATATTGTTATTAAAATAGCGATGTATAATATCATTATGACCGTTACCACTGCAGAAACTTTGAAACCGTGGGCAAAATAATTACCAAAGGTGGAATTATAATTTACCTGCTTTCCATAATTATATATTGACCATATAATACCTAAAACAAAAACGACATTACTAACCCATTTTACGGGGCCGTTTAAATCTACGTTGGCAAAATATATAGTAATACCAATTACTGTAAGAATAAGGCCAATGACAATGCCTTTCGTGGTTGTAGTAGTGACAGGTTGTTCCATATTATTTTTATTTATCGGTTATAAGCCTTTCGGGCAAAAATACTTTGTCTCCATTAATAATCCCAATCACTTTACCTTTTAACGTTTTACCGGTGAAAGCGTTGTTCCTGCTTTTTGAATAAATATTTTTTTCTTCAAACATATATTCCTCTTCAATATTAAATAAAGTAAGATTGGCCGGTTCATTTTTATCAATGTTTGGAAGAGGTAAGTTAAAAATGGTTCTTGTATTTTCCGTTTGCATTTTTACAAAATGTTGTGCCGTGATGCCGCAAATACTTGCAGCGCCAAAAACACTTTCCAGGCCCTCCATTCCATCTTTTGCATATTCAAATTCACACACCTTATGATCCCAATCCTGTGGCTGGTGGTGTGATGCAATAAAATCCACTACGCCGTTTTTAATACCTTCTTTTAAAGCATAGCTATCTTCTTTTGTTCGCAGTGGCGGATTTACTTTAAGATTTGTATCGTAAGTAAGAAGATCTTCATCACAGAAAAATAAATGATAAGGAGTAACTGAACAACTCACTTTAATTTTTTCTTTTTTCGCAGCTTCAATTAACTCAAGTGATTTTCTGGTGGTTACTCCTGTGAAGTGAATCTTTGATCCGGTATATTTTGCAAGTTCGATATCGCGGGCTATCAATATTTCTTCTGCAATCGAGGGTTTTCCCTGCAGCCCTAACCTTGTAGAAACAATTCCCTCGTTCATTAGCCCACCCGTGCCAATGCTTTTATCGTCCGGCACCTGGATTATCGTGGCATCAATCGCAAGAAGATATTGCAAAGCTTTTTGTAACATGCCCGATGATTGTATTGGCGACAACCCATCAGAAAATGCTATGGCGCCGGAGTTGTACATATCATACATTTCCGCAAGTTCTTTACCTTCACAATTTTTAGTTACCGAACCTATAGGAAGTATGTTGACGGGCAAGTGCCGGCTCTTTTGAATTATATATTCAACCTGGCTTTTATTATGTACGACCGGCTGTGTATTTGGCATAAGCATTACCTGCGTAAAGCCTCCGGCTGCAGCAGCCATGGCACCCGTTTCCAGCGTTTCTTTATATTCGTGGCCGGGATCACAAAAGTTAGCAAAGCAATCCATCCATCCGCCGGAAACATGAAGACCATTTGTTTTAATAACCCTGCAGTCGTTATCATTTAGTTCATTTGCAATTTCTGAAATGATACCGTTTTCGATTAAAATATCTTTTGATTGTCCGTGGAAAGGAGAGGCGGAAGAAACTATAGTAGCGTTTTTTATTAAAACCTTCATGAGGTTTATAGAAAAATTTGGTTGCGCGAAGATAATCGAATTAATGATAAATTCTTTTCTATTAAAATAGAGTACAAGTAAACAATAGAGTTATCTGTATAAAATTGATTTTTTTAATTATAATTCACTCAACTGTTTTGGCTCAGGCACGATATTTACAACAGGTTTTAATGAGAGTAAGTATAAATAGATGGCTTTGATATCCTCATCATGCAGTTTACTGAAGTTCTGCCAGGGCATCGGCGGAAGCAGACTCCTGCTTTTGTCCAGCCCTTTTGCTTTTCCTTGTGTCAGGGCCTTCTTAAATTGTTCTTCGGTCCAGTTTCCTATGCCCGTTTTCGGGTCGCTGGTAATATTTGCCGAAAACGAAACTCCCCACGGACCTACTGCGGAAGTAAGATCTCCATTAAATAAAGTCCACCCATTTTTTATCGCATTTTGATCCACTTTCATCATCGGCCTTTGTGCCGGATATCCCGAAAGCCTGTGGTCCATATCTACAACCGGGCCTTGCGCAGTCATGTTTTTTGGCGAATGGCAATCATCGCAACCCATTATTGACACAAGATATTCGCCCCTTTTGACAAGGCTGTCGCTGCCGATATTCGCGG
>JBDTMP010000390.1:0-2400 GCA_039934215.1 Ginsengibacter sp. | reverse complement strand
ATGACAAAAATTAAAGTAACCAACCCTGTTGTAGAACTTGATGGTGATGAAATGACAAGGATCATATGGAAATTTATTAAAGACAAATTGATATTGCCATACCTGGATGTCAATATAAAATATTTCGACCTCGGTATAGAAAGTCGCGATACCACAGATGACCAGGTAACAGTAGATGCGGCCAATGCCATAAAGAAATATGGGGTTGGAATAAAATGTGCTACCATCACGCCTGATGAACTCAGGGTGAAAGAATTTAATCTGAAGCAGATGTGGAAAAGCCCTAATGGAACTATTAGAAATATTCTTGACGGAACTGTTTTTCGCGAGCCAATTGTAATTAAAAATATCCCGCGTCTTGTTACCAACTGGACCGCCCCAATCATTGTGGGCCGTCATGCTTTTGGCGATCAATATCGTGCAACCGATACTGTTATAAAGGGTAAAGGAAAGCTTACTATGATCTTCACTCCGGAAGATGGCGGAACGCCGCAAACTTTTGAAGTTTATAATTTCACCGGCGACGGTGTTGCCTTGAGTATGTACAATACAGATGAAAGTATTTCAGGTTTTGCGAGGAGTTGTTTTAATATGGCGCTTAGTAAAAGATGGCCTTTATACTTGTCAACAAAAAATACGATCCTGAAAAAATACGATGGCAGGTTCAAAGACATTTTCGAGGATATTTATGAGAAGGAATTTAAGTCACAATTTGAGGCCGCAAAAATTACTTATGAGCACCGCCTTATTGATGATATGGTAGCAAGCGCTTTAAAATGGAACGGAAATTTTGTATGGGCCTGTAAAAATTATGATGGCGATGTGCAAAGTGATACAATCGCACAGGGGTTTGGGTCTTTAGGTCTTATGACTTCTGTTCTGATTACTCCTGATGGAAAAACTTTGGAAGCGGAAGCTGCGCACGGAACTGTTACACGCCATTTTCGCGAACATGAAAAGGGAAATCCTACTTCAACAAATCCTATTGCATCCATTTTTGCGTGGACGAGGGGCCTTGCTTTTCGCGGTAAAGTTGATAATAACCAGGAATTGATTAACTTCTGTAATACGCTGGAAGAGGTTTGTATTGAAACCGTAGAGAGTGGCAAAATGACGAAAGATCTTGCCGTTTGCATAAGTGGTAATAAAGTTGAGCATGGTAGAGACTATTTATATACAGAGGAATTTTTGGAAGCTATTAATGACAACCTGCAGAAAAAACTTGGTCGATCAGGCATGTAACAGGTAATACCTTTTTTTCGGTCTAAAATTTGATTGTTAGCTGCGATCATTCTATTTGCTAATTGAATGGCCATTTAGCTTTTAATTCGTCAAATAATTTTTTTGGGAGTTGATTATTTAACGGAGAGATAATAAGTTGAGTTACTTATTTATTATGAGTGCGCAAATACGAATTCAGGCATACAGGCGTTAAGGATTAAAGTTATTCTTAAAATAGGATACCTTCAACCTGAAATCGCCTGGATTGCATAAATAAGTTTATGGAATAGTATACCCGATATTTAATTGAACCTTTAGTATTTTGTATCAATGAAAACCCAATAATATGTCAAGAATCCTTGTAGTCGATGATGATACTGATATCTTATCAGTCATGGAAATACTTCTCACCATGAAAGGTTTTGAAGTAGAAGTCACTGCAAAAGGAGAAAATACTTTCCCCAAAATTACTACCTTCCGACCTGATCTTATTTTACTGGATGTTCTTATTTCCGGTCACGATGGCCGTACTATTTGCAAACAATTGAAAACTGATGAGGCTACAAAACACATTCCTGTGATTATGTTTTCTGCACATCCCGGTGCCGCAGCCACTATTGCAGACTATGGTGCCGATGATTTCATAGCAAAACCTTTCGATGTAAACAATCTTATTCAAAAAGTAAACAGCCAGCTTACTTTTAAACAAAAGTAGAAAGCTATTTACATAGCTTTTTTTAATTTTTATTTCCACCTCCACGCAAAAGAGCCACAAGCAATAATAAAAATACTGCTCCGCCCACGACCCAAACCCATGGCTGAGCATACCACGTAGTACTTTCTTTAGTAATTTTTACATTCACATCTGCTCCTCCGTCCTGTGCCCATAGCACAGTTGCAAAAAAGCTAAGGAGTAAAACAGCGCCCGCCTTTTGAAGGCTTTTTTTAACCTGAGAGATTTTCATACTTTTTTTTGTTTAGATGTTTAAAGGTGTCAGAGTTAAGTGAATGTTTGGATAAGGTAAAAATTTATATAAATATGTTAGCATTTGAAATAAAAATACAACAGCCACTAAATATTGCAATCAAATATTTAAAATTCAGTGTTAGTTTTAATGAAATAAAATTTGGTTATTTTTCTACTAATATTCCCCACAAAATAATTCTTTATGTACACTT
>JBDTMP010000389.1:0-6086 GCA_039934215.1 Ginsengibacter sp. | reverse complement strand
AATCCTTACTGGCTGGCTTCTGCGCCACCTACTGACAAAAAAATAAATGTGCTTCGTGCTTTGGAAGCGGGATGGGGCGGAGTGGTTTGGAAAACATTGGGGTCACAGGTGAAAAATGTTTCTTCAAGATATTCGGCTGTAAACTTTAATGGTGAAAGAGTAATGGGCTTTAATAATATTGAGCTCATTTCTGACCGGCCACTTGATTTGAATTTGAAAGAAATTAAAGAGGTACTTAAAGAATTTCCTGACCGCGCTATGGTAGTTTCTCTTATGGCGGATAATGACAAAGAAAGCTGGCACGAGCTTATAAAAAAAGTAGAAGATACCGGAGCACATGGACTTGAGTTAAATTTTGGTTGCCCACATGGAATGACGGAAAGAGGCATGGGCGCTGCAGTTGGGCAAGATCCTGAAATTGCAAGAATGGTAGTTGAGTGGGTGATGGAGGCTGCACACATTCCTGTTATTACCAAGCTTACGCCCAATGTACACTCGGTTGTTCCAGCAGGAAAAGCATGTGTAGAAGCAGGAACAAATGCGCTGTCTCTTATCAATACAATTCAATCTGTTACCGGAATTAATCTGGATACATTAGTTCCTAATCCTTATGTGGCAGGTAAAAGTGTGTTTGGCGGATATTGCGGCCCCGCCGTAAAACCCATCGCTTTAAAGTTTTTAGCAACCATTAGCCAGGACGATGTGACTAATAAAGTTCCCATTTCGGGTATAGGTGGCGTTAGTACATGGAAAGATGCTGCGGAATTTATGTTGCTTGGCGCAAGCAATGTGCAGGTATGCACAGCAGTGATGACCCATGGCTTTAGAATTATTGAAGACCTTTGCGAAGGATTAAGCAACTGGATGGATGAAAAGAGCTATGCGACTATTTATGATTTCATCGGTAAATCTGTTCCTGCGCTTACACATTGGGAAGACCTCGATATTAACTATCATCATGTTGCCAACATCAACCAGGATAAATGCATTCATTGCGGGCTTTGTTACATTGCCTGTGAAGATGCTTCTCATCAATCAATAAGTATTACGCATGGAAATCCCTACAACACCTATGCAATAAAAGAAGAAGAATGCGTAGGCTGTAATCTTTGCCAACTTATATGCCCCGTTGAAGATTGCATTACGATGATTGAGCAACGGGTGGGGGATGAATACCTTAACTGGAAAGAGTTTCAGAGGAGAGGTATGCCGTTGAATGATCATTGATTAAGTTGCATCGAACCGGGCCGAATACCTGATATAATATCCAATAAATAATTCCAGTAAGAGCCATTACAATTAGTTCAATCTTTGGTAAAAACCTTAAGCAAAGGTTTCTCTTATTTTTTCCCAGAAGGTTTTATCGTTTTTATCGGGCTTCGGCTGAAAATTTTCACTTTGAAGCATTTTTTCAAGCGTTTCTTTTTCTTCCGCTGACACATTTTGAGGAGTCCACACATTTACACTAATAAGCTGGTCGCCTTTTTCGTGTGAGTTTATTGAGGGAAATCCTTTACCCTTTAGCCGGAATATTTTCCCGCTTTGGGTGCCTGGGGGTATTTTAATTTTTGCCCTGCCATCTATTGTTGGCACTTCTGCCTGGGTGCCGAACACGGCATCAGGAAAGGAAATGTATAAGTCAAAAGCAACATTAAGGCCTTCTCTATGAAGGTGTACGTGTGCCTCTTCTTCTATTAAAATTATCAGGTCACCCGGCCCACCGCCTCTTTCGCCCACATTACCCTTACCACTCATGCTAAGCTGCATACCATCCTGAACGCCTGCGGGAATATCAAGCGTTACGGTTTCTTCGCCATATACTCTTCCTTCTCCTTTACAATTTGTGCACTTATTTGTAATTACTGAGCCTTCGCCATTACACGCGGGACAAGTTGTTACAGTTTGCATTTGGCCAAGGAAAGTATTTTGTACCCTCCTTACCTGCCCGTTTCCGCCACAGGTGCTGCAGGTCTGCATACTATTTTTATCCTTTGCCCCTGAACCACTACAGGTATTACATGAAATATATTTTTTTACTTTAATAGTTTTTGAAGCGCCCTTTGCAATCTCCTCGTAATTCACTTTTATTTTTACACGGAGGTTGCTTCCCCGTACGCCCTTGCTTCTTCCGGAGCGACCACTGCTTCGCCCCCCGCTAAAAAAGCTTCCAAATACATCATCGCCGAAAATATCGCCAAATTGGCTAAAGATATCTTCCATGTTCATGTCATGTCCTGAAAATCCACCACCGCGGCCGCCACTGAAAGCGCTATGGCCAAACCTGTCATATTTTGCTCTCTTATCAGGATCGCTGAGAATCTCATATGCTTCTGCTGCTTCTTTAAATTTATCCTCAGCAGTATGATCCCCCGGGTTTCTATCGGGGTGAAACTGCATAGCCACTTTCCGGTACGCTTTTTTTATTTCATCGGCGCTCACTGATTTTGATACACCCAAAATTTCGTAATAATCTCTTTTTGAAGCCATTGAACTAACCATACTGTTTTATTATGAATTGCGAAATTATTAGCTTCATAACCTGTCCGCAATTACCAGGTTTTTGAAAGGTGTTTAATAAAATCATAACGATATACCTGCTGTTATATTTTAAAATTATGATACCATAATTAACCAGCCTATTATGGCTGAACAGGGTTACACAGATGTTATTATTTGCCAACAACAACTTTGGCAAACCGTATCAATTTATCATTGAGGTAATAGCCTTTTTCAATCTCCGCTACTACTTTGCCTTTTTGTTTTTTATCATCCACGGGAAGTTCAGTGATCGCTTCATGCTTTTCCACATCAAAATTTGTCCCCACACTTTCCATTGGTTCTAATCCTCTGGATTTCAAAGCTTTCCTCAGTTTGTTGAACACAAGCTGAACCCCTTCTTTTATATGGTCCGGATCATCAGTTTCCTGCATTTGCTTTTCAGCACGGTCGGTATCATCGAGCACCTGAAGCAATGAAGTGATTACTTCTTTAGAGGCAGTTTGTATCAATTCAATCCGTTCTTTTGCACTGCGCCTTTTATAGTTATCGAACTCTGCAAAAAGGCGCATGTATTTGTCCTTCTGCTCTTCAAGCTCGGCCCTTAATTTTGCAGTCTCCTCAGATGGTAAAGAGGGATCAAAAGTTTCCACACCATCAGTTTCCACGTTTTCATTTTCGTTCACAGAAAAATCATTTGCTTCTATTGGGGTGTTATCACTGGTTTCTATAATTTCTTTTTCTTTATTTTCCATATTTTAAAATTGGCTGCAAAGGTAGCATTGTCAAACTTTTTGCCAATAACAAATATTGGACAAAATGACACAACGACAATTTGCAATTTGCAATTGGGAATAAACAGTAGAAAATTGAAATAGGCAAGTGATATCAATAAATCACAAAATACTGGTTTACTGTATTTAGAATCTATCGGGGCTGAAGGCGGTTATGTTGATTGGAGCATTTTTTTTATCAATAAGATCGCTAACGATTTTTCCGGTGCCTGCTCCCTCTGAAATACCAAGCATAGCGTGGCCTCCTGCGATGATTACATTATCATAACCATTTGGTTTTCCGATATAAGGCAGCCCATCCGGCGTTACGGGACGAAGGCCGGTCCATATTTTTTCGATAGGGGGAAAATCAATTTTCAAACCGGGATAAAAGCTTTTTACCGAATCATATATCCCCTGCATCCTGTTTATTAAAACCCTATTATTAATACCGCTGAACTCCATGGTGCCACCAATACGCAATTTATGTTTCCAGGGGGTTATCGCACACCTTCCATCTACAAGTATTGCTGGGTAACGGATATTTTTTTCAACATGATCGTAAGTATAACTGTATCCTTTACCCGGTTGTATCAACAATTTTATATGTAGCATTTTAGCGATCTCCGGCAGCCAGCTACCGGAGCTTAAAACAATATTATCTGAAGTGAATGTACCCTGGTCAGTAATAACACCTGTAATATTTCCATTCTGTTTATTGAAGCCGGTAACTTTAGTATTTAGTTGAAATGTTATTCCTTTTTTTTCTAAATATTTTTTCATGACAACCATAAACTTTCCCGGGTCTATATGTGCATCGTCTTTAAATAAAACTGCGCCGGCAACTTTTACCTCTACATCAGGCTCGAGGTGTTGCACCTCTGCCCCATTCAATCTCTCTACTTTAAGCCCAAGTTTTTCAGCTTTATCTGCTAACAGTAATTCGTGTTCATAAGTTTTCTGGCTCCGGCACATCATCATACAGCCGATCTCCTCCATGTCAAATACATCCCCGATATCATCTTTTATTTCATTCATCAATCTCCGGCTTAGTTGTAAAAGATCGTTCAGGTGAGGTGTATTTTTATCGACGGTTTGTTGAGAGCTGTTTTTATAAAATTGAAGCCCCCACTGAAGAAAGCGCAGATCTAGCCGGGGCTTAATATAAAACGGGCTTTTGCTGCTAAACATATGTTTAAGCCCCTCGGAAATAATGCCGGGGGATGCCAGGGGAATAAAATGACTGGGAGAAAGAAAGCCCATGTTGCCGAAAGAACATCCATCTGTGATCTCACCCTTATCAATCACCGTTGAATGATACCCATTTTTGTGAAGATAATAAGCTGTGCAAAGGCCTGTAATCCCGCCTCCTACAATAATTATATTTTCTTTTTTTGAAAAAACCGGAGACGTATCGGCACTCATTTTATTTACGGATTTTTAATAATATTTCTGTGGTTAAAATATTAGAAAGTAAAAAATAATATTTGTAAAAATAGTTATAAAATGGTTTGAAAATAATCATGCAGGGCCTTGTTGAATTTCGTTAGATCGACAATGTGTTGCGATAGCCAACTTTTAGCCAGTTTGCATATTAAGGCTTTAAATTAAAATATATTTATCCTAATTTTTATTACTTTAGTAACTGTCAAATTATGGAAACCTACGGTAAAATATTATTAGTCGCCATGCCGGTTTTTCTGTTGCTCGTTCTTTTTGAAAAATGGTATGGATGGCGCAGGGGAAAAGATACCGTAAGGCACATGGATATGATATCCAGCTTAAGCTCCGGTGTTACCAATGTAACCAAAGATGTACTGGGCCTTAGCTTGGTAATTATCAGTTATGAATGGCTCGTTGGTAAGATAGCGATCGTTCATATTGCTCCTGGTGTTTGGATTTATATTATTGCATTTGTCGCTTTAGATTTTGCGGGCTATTGGGTACATCGCATTTCACATCATTATAATCTTTTCTGGAACAATCACATTATTCATCACAGCAGCGAAGAATTTAATCTTGCGTGTGCATTGAGACAAAGTATTTCTTCCATCGTAAAAATATTCGCAGTGTTTCTTTTACCGGCCGCATTGCTGGGCGTGCCTGGCGAGGTAATCGCTATTGTCGCACCTATTCAATTGTTTGCCCAGTTCTGGTATCATACGCAGCATATTAATAAAATGGGCTGGATGGAAAAAATAATTGTAACACCTTCTCACCACAGAGTTCACCATGCCATAAATCCGTTATATCTCGATAAGAATTTTTCGCAGATTTTTATAATATGGGATAAATTATTTGGAACCTTCCAGGAAGAGCTGCCTGGCGTAATTCCTGTTTACGGAATTACCCGGCCGGTAAGAACATGGAACCCGGTTAAGATAAATTTTTTGCATTTATGGCTTTTAATAAAAGATGCCTGGAATACTAAAAAATGGAAAGATAAATTGCGGATATGGTTTATGCCTCTTGGCTGGCGCCCCGCTGATGTTGTTGAAAAATTTCCGGTTTATAAAATTGAAGATGTTTACAATTTTGAAAAGTACGATCCTAAATATTCTTCTTCATTACTTATTTGGTGCTGGATACAGCTTATAACACTCCTGTTGTTTACCAGTTATCTTTTTGCAAATATCGCTATCATAAGCACTCCCGGTATATTCATCTATGGCTTGTTTATTTTTTTTACAGTCTATGCATTTACGGAGCTAATGGATCGAGATCGTAATGCAATATTTTGGGAAGTTGCAAAAAATGTTTTAGGCTGTTTTATTATTTATAAAACAGGGGATTGGTTTCATGCAAGCACTTATATTA
>JBDTMP010000388.1:0-1973 GCA_039934215.1 Ginsengibacter sp. | reverse complement strand
TTAAGTAATTTATGGGGTGAATGTTTAAAAATATTCGTGCAATTTTTATCAAAGCTTAAATTGATTGATAACAGTTTTCTGTGAAATTTATTTACAGTAATCGATGAAGTTATTGATTTTGTTGTTTTTCCTTTATTAAACTATCTAATGCCTGCTGGTATGATTTTGCATAAATTAAATGTTCCTGGTATGTCGATGCAAAGTCTGAAAAGCCGGAAAAGTCGGACCTGGCTACAAAAAATATATAATTCGTTTCAGGCATTTGCAGCACCGCATCAATTGTTTTTATAGACGGGGTACAAATGGGGCCTGGCGGTAAGCCGGCATTTACATAAGTATTATATGGGGATGGAAAAGTTAAGTATTTATGATAAATCCTTTTCAACCCAAAATTTTTCATGGCGAATTTTATTGTGGGATCGGCTGCGAGCCTCATGCCTTTTCGCAACCTGTTCACATATACGCTGGCGATTTTCCCTTTATCTTCCTGCTTGTTTGTTTCCTCTTCCACGATTGAAGCAAGTGTGTATACTTCTTTGGGCGTAAGATGCAGCCTGTCCGCGTCTTTCAACCTGTTGTCATTCCAGAATTTTTTTTCCTCAGCATATAATTTTTTTAAGATTTTTTGAGGACTGGTGTTCCATATAAAAGTGTACGTGTTCGGAATCACTATGGTCATCATTGTATTGGTATCTACGTCAAATTTCAATAATGAATCATTACTATTTAAAAAGTTTATAACATCTATAGAATCTGATTCAAAATTATTAGCGATTTTTTTTGCAAGATCTTCCCTTGTTCTCAGTTTTGTGATTATAAGATTTACTGGTACCTGTTTTCCACTGCGTAACATTCTCGCAAGATTTACAATGCTCATGCCGCTGGTGATTTTATATTTCCCCGGCTTAACATTTTTATCATAACCGGAATATGCTGCAACCTTTTTAAACCAAAAATCACTGGAGATAATTTTATTTTTTTTAAGATCATTTTTCACCTGGTCATAACCGGAACCGGTGTGTATGTAAAAAAAATTTCCTTCGGGGGATTTTAATGTGGGGCCAAAAAGCATCCATGCACAAAATACCGCGGTTACTATCACAACAACAAAGACAAAAACGATAATTTTTTTAGCTTTCATTTTTTAATGTTTGGGAAGCTGGTGTCTAATTTTTAGATAATGATTTTCTTTTATTCAATATATCATTTATGAATATAAATAAAAAACCCTGCCTTTTTTAGGCAGAGCTTAAACGGGCCTGCCCGTAAGGCAGAATATTTTAATAATTTATTTATTTGGAGTTGAAGGTGTTGAAGTTTGTGGCTGTACAGTCCCGGGCAAAGTCGTACTGTTATTTTGTGGTTGTATGGGTGTGCCGACAGGGGCTTCATTTATCAGTTTGTCCCTGGTTGAATTGCCGCCGGTTTTTGGAATAAACATAGCCGAAGTAAGACACAAAACACCAATGATACCGGCAAAAAGCCAGGTTCCTTTCTCAAGTATATCAGTTGTTTGCTTAACGCCCATTAATTGGTTGCCAATGCCACCAAGCGAAGATGAAAGACCTCCACCCTTAGGGTTTTGTATAAGAATAATAAGCCCTAAAATTACAGAAGCGATTATTATGATTATTCCGAAAACGATTAACATATCAGGTTGATTTTATACTTTCAATTTTGGCTGCAAAGTAAGCGCTTTTGGAGGGATTAATCAAACTTAATTTGTTATACATTTCAATGGCTTTTTCTTTTTTATCCTGCTTTATAAGCACCTCCGCCATGGCTTCCGTGAGCACTTCAGTATCAATATTGGATATTTCAGCGGAGCTTTGAATAATATCTTCAGCGAGGGAATTTTGTTCAGGCAATTTTGATATGTGTAATTTCTTCATGCTTTTGAGCCATTCGGTAAAGCTTTTCATTTGCGTGCCAAGTTTATCATTTGTTAAAGCTTCCTCTGTAATCCTTATGCC
>JBDTMP010000387.1:0-6699 GCA_039934215.1 Ginsengibacter sp. | reverse complement strand
TTACTTCATTAAGAGGAAGTGAATGAGAAAAATAATAAGCGGCCTGAGCATCTTGTCTGCAACGTATCGAATTTTTAGTTGCAGCAGCCGGTAATTTACTATCTGAATCAAGAGGAATTTCCCCACCATGAAGAGATGCAATTGTTATGAACTCTCCTCCATCTTTTAAAATAAAATATGCTGTGGCAAGAGCTTCCATCCAGATGCTTGTTTTATTATCACACTTATCTAATTCATCATTTGATGTTGTTATTATTAAACTGTGTAACGATTTCATGTTTGTTTCATTTTTAATTATCATAATAGAAAAACCTAAACAATTGCCTCAGTTTCTTTTATCAGGTATTTACATTTGATAACCTGTGTGCTAATTTTTTTGCAATACTTTTCAATATTTCATCATAGGCTTTATTGAATTTTTCAATGCCTTCGTCTTCCAGCTTTTTGGTTATGGTATTAATATCAATTCCATTTTTTAATAGCTGATCAAGAACATAAGATGTTTTTTCAGTATCGTTTTCCAAAAGACTTTCTGCATTTCCGTGATCGTTAAATGCCTTGATCGTTTCTAATGGAAGGGTATTAATGGTTTCATTGCCTATTAATGCTTCTACATACTTCACGTCGCTAAACGAAGGATCTTTGCTACTGGTGCTGGCCCACAATACATGTTGCCGTTTTGCACCCAACGCTTCCAGCTTTTTAAAACGCTCACTGGTAAAAGCTTCTTTATAAATTTGATATGCCTTTTTCGCTGATGCAATTGCTACCTCACCTTTTAAGTTATCCAATCCTTTACTTTCCAGCATCGGGTCAACCAGAACATCAATACGGCTGAGGAAAAAACTGGCGACAGACGAAATCTGTGAAATGGGTTGATTGGTTTTAACCCTGTCTTCAAGCCCTGAAATGTAAGCATCAGTAACATCCATGTACCTTGGTAAACCAAACAGCAATGTGATATTAATATTAATTCCTTCACTGATACATTTTCTGATAGCAGGCAATCCTTCTTTTGTAGCAGGAATTTTGATCATTACATTTCTGCGGTCAACCGCTTTCCATAATTCTTCCGCCTGCTTTATAGTTCCTTCCGTATCATACGCAAGATGAGGTGAAACCTCAAGGCTTACAAAACCATCTTCGCCACTACTTTTCTTATATGTGGGTTTAAAAAGATCAGCAGCACGTTTAATATCTTTTACTGCAAGACTAAAAAAAATATCATCGTAATCTTTTTTTGTTTGAGAAAGAATATTAATGTCTTCATCATAATCTGAGCCGGCACTGATCGCCTTCTCAAAAATGGAAGGATTTGAAGTAACGCCACTAATACCATCCTCTTCAATCAGATTCTTTAATTTTCCTGAATTCATAATTTCCCTGTCGAAGAAATCAAGCCAGATACTCTGACCAAGATTTTTTATTTCCTTTGTTTTATTTTGTTTCATTGTATAATTAGTTTAATGTTATCTTACTGATATTCGAATTCTTTTGTTAAGGATGCTTATCATTTTCAGGAAGTCTTATACACCTTCTATATCTCCTGGATCTGGCGAATCATCTGGTTGGTAAATCCCCATTCATTATCGTACCACGCCAGGATTTTAACAAGGTCACCATCAACAACTCTTGTCATTTCTAAATCAACAATAGCGGCAAATGGACTTTGAACAATATCTGAAGAAACGAGCGGTTCATCTGAAACAGATAATACAAATTTATACCTGTTTGTTTTCGATTCTTCAATTAGCACATTATTAATTTCTTCAACCGAGGTATTCCTTGAAGCGATAAAAGTAATATCTGAAATTGAACCAACGGTTACGGGCGTACGAATTGCGATTCCATCGAATTTTCCATCAAATTTTGGAAGCGCCTTAATCGTTGCTTTTGCGGCTCCCGTTGTTGCAGGCACTAAATTAATGGCGGCTGCACGTCCCATCCTTGTCCTCTTTTTATTCGGCGCATCAACAAGTGATTGAGAAGCTGTATAAGCATGAACCGTATTTAGAACGGCTTTTTTTATACCTATCCTTCTGTCTATAATTTCTATAACCGGTGCAATGTTATTGGTAGTACAACTGGCACATGAAAATATAGACGTCTTTCCATCCGGTGTGTTTACGCCGTGTATTATTGTAGGCGTATCGATGCTTTTTGTAGGCGCAGATATTACCACATTTTTTGCACCGGCATGTATATGTTTTTCTGCATCTTCCCTGTTTGTAAATAAACCCGTGCTTTCTATCACAACATCTATATCGAGTTTTTTCCAGGGAAGTTTTGCAGGATCTTTTTCAGAAATAAACAAAATTTCTTTGTTGCCAACGTGTAAAATATTATCGTGAATACTCACTTCATTTTCATACTTGCGATACACACTGTCGTACGTTAATAAATACGCTGCATTGTCAATGTTCATCAAATCATTTATAGCCACCACTTCCAGCCCCTGCGTATTCATTATTACTTTCAGTGCAGCCCTTCCGATTCTGCCGAAGCCATTAATTGCTATTTTTTTCATTTGTTTTTATTCTTTATCGTTACTAATAACTTATCATCAATCGTTTACTATTTGTACTTCAAAATTTTTTTGTTCCCAACATTGTGCATCCTGCCAATAAAAGGTAAATAGCATATTTCCCGGGTTTGTTGCACCCGTATGCACATCCGCAAAATGGATGCCTAATCCTGTATCACGGGTGGTAGTTTCATTGGTTGTTTTCCAGTTATCAATTGACCACCGGACGATTGCAGAAGATAGGGTTTCAATGCGTAACCATTTCTTTTTCGATATTGAATTACAACGGTATTCAAAGCTCCAGGTTTCCCAATCTACTTTGGTTTTATTTTGAATATAACGCTCCCGGGTATGTAGCGGCATATCAAAAACTTTTTTATGTCTCAGCGACCAACACAATTTAATATACTCTGCATGGGCCCATACTAACGGTAAAGCAGATCCGCTATGTTTTCCCAGGTAAAGTTCGTGTTGGGGGATATCATCTGTATCCCAAATCTGCTCAGGCAACAGTCCATGATTAGCGAATGCTTCCATCGTCTTCAATAAAGATTTTGCCTTTTCAAAATTACCCGCTGCTATTTCGTAGTGTGCCCGCTCGCCGGTAAGCAAAGGCCACGCTCTTCCTACACCTGTGCCATCATAAGGGCTCCCATCTTCATGTTCTCCATATCCATCATTATTATACCGATGCCAGCAAGGGCCTTGCGGTGTATCCACTTTTAGTTTAGCGTCTATTACTTTAATGGTATTAAGAATTTTTGGATCATCAGCCGCACGTAGCCCAAACCTCACCAATGCCAGTGCATCTATACTAACCAACTCATTTACCGGCACAACGCTTTTATCGTCCGGATGATTTTTAAGTTTTATTTTTTTGTCATTCAAATCATTTGCAGCTAAGCCTGTAGGATTTAACCGTATATAATAACCTTCAACTTTTACTTCCCTTGCCAGTGGAGTATTTGTAACATAAGTCCACCGTTCAATATTATCGTTCCAGTAATCAGCCGTTTGGCGGCAGTATTCTGCTACACCAGGTTCATTATTTTGTTCTGCAAAATCGGCTGCTGCAAGCAAAGCCGATATTTCCGTAGCCAGCGTAAATATGGATATTCCACTTTCTTCTTCCCACCGGTCCTGCTTTGTAGCGGGCCCATACTTTACAAGATAGGAGACTGCTTTTTTTATGATATTCCAATAGGAGCGAATCATGTGTGCATCCAAAGCGCCATTATCCCTGCATAAATTAATCAACAAAATTGGCAATGCTATTTGATCCATTTGAATGCTCGTCATGTTAGGCTTCCCTGACAACCACATATTTTGTGGCCAATGACCGTCTGATTCCTGGGTTACCATCAGGTAGTTTATTACCCTGAAAGCATCGTCTTTAGAATGCATGGATAAAAAGCCACCGGCGGTTTGCACGAGGTCGCGGGGCCATACCAAATGATACCCTCCGATATCGTCATCTCCTTTTGAAGCGCCCCACGGTATGGACATGCTTGCAATAGTACCTCCTACGAAAGATTTGGACTCGTGTATGCGCAACACTGCGGCGCTGATACGGGAGAGTTTTCCCATGTTATTTTGTGATTCTTCCTGAGGTGTTAGCGAGGTTTGCCAATCCAACCATTCATCAGTATAGCGTTTTTTTGCATAATAAAAGCCGTCCATGATACTGGCCCAGGCGTGGTGACCGGCCTCAATAGCATCATATCCAAAACCTACTGCCAGAACAAAGGAATCATCCACTCCTGCCAAATCTATTTCACCAGTCATTGCCACGTTTCCGTTTTCAGCACGTTGATATTCCCAGGTCATGCGCCTATGTTGTTCGATATCTATAAACCCATCTGACGCACCCACAAAACCGACCGATCGTTTTAACCAATTTATAGAAGTTGCCAAAGCCAGGACAAGTCCATTTCTTTCAGCAAAGAGCATTGGAATGCCTTTGTAATCTCCTACCCATGCTGTATTTCCACCGCCACTGTTACCTAAATGCGGAGCGAGCAACACATACAAATGATAATCGCTTTTTGTTCCTTTCAGCGGTAAAAATTTAATTTTTTGCAAAAGGGTATTTCGCAGCGGATCTGTTATAATTTCTTTTTCAATACGGTACCGGTTTTGCAAACATTCGTTGGTAATTTGATACGCAGGTATTCCATCACCGGACATTTCAGTGGTATGTTTTGTGTCTCTTTTTTCTTCCGAGAAAAAATCCTTTCCATCAGTAACAATCAATTCCATATCCCTCGTACAAGCCTGGTCTTCTCTTGGAAAATATACTTCATTGATAATGCCATGACTTATTGTAAAACTAACCTGGGATAATGAGTTCAATGCCTTACCAACGCCAGACTTGGCGCTTGATGTCCAGCGGCCTGGAATACCAGGACTGCCGGGCGGGATTGCTGTATAAGTAAACATATATTCGAATTTTATTTTACCACAAGTTTGCCTGTCATTACCACATGAATGCTACAATAATAGTCCGCACTTTGTGTGGCAACCATGCTCCACGATTCGCCTGTAGTAAGCGGTGATGATGTCCAGGTTTTACCTGGTTGTTCAGTGACATCATGCGCTACAATATCCCTGTTTATCCAAATTATTGTGTCGCCTTTTTGCACGGTAAGTTCTGCAGGCTGAAATTTCATTTCTTTGATCTCAACGGTATAAGCTTTGGGCACGGTCTTTTCCGCAACCGGTGTTTCCGGTGCGGATTTTTCCGGCGCAGATGTACAGCTATACATTAGAAACACGAAACATAGAAAATAGATACTGTTCTTAATTATTGAAAATGGGGTAGTCATCATTTGGATATTTTGTTTTGTAACATGGTGGCATGCTCAAGATGCGTTTTTAGAACTGGAAGAACATTTTGAAGCAAGCTTTTTAATTCCGCATTTTGAGCGTCAGGAATTAAAAGATTTTCGACAGCGTCTATTACGGCTTTATGATACGCAACTTCGTTATTAATGTATGCTTTGTTGAAAGCATTGCCGGATTTAGAACGTAACATTTTCTTTGTTTTTACAGCATCTGCGAGCAATTTTTGACTCACGGCATTGTCTTTTGGGGTAACTTTTAATTTAGTAACGAGCGCTACTGCCTGGTCAATTACTGACTTATGGTCGGTGGCCATTGTTTGCGCAAATTTTAAAACATCGACATTTTTTGTTTTTTGTTTTGCGATAGCGGCGTAATCAATGTCTATCTGGTTAGCTGTTACCGCTACTGAAGCTATTTCTGCATCAGAAAGTTTAGTGTCCTGCGCAAAGGCAGGAATTGAAAACATGATTGCACAGGCAATTGCGCCCGTCATCAATGGTTTAAATGGATTTTTACTTTTCATGATTATTTTATTTTTTGTTTATGATAATTAGAGTTATCGTAATAGAGAAAGGATACATAAAACGAGAATGTTTTAAGAATAAACATCTTATTTTTTTAGCTCCTGCCTTTGGAAAAGAATATCCTTTTCCAGCATAAAATGAAAGTTTACATCTTCTTCAAATTCCTTCATCTGTTCAAAGAGAGACCTGTAAGAATTACACGCATCAGAAGGTATCCTATAATTATTGGTGATCTTACGAATTGCTTTCAAATAATTAAGTACGTTTTCATGTGCATCCTGCAATAGTTTTATTTTATTTTTCAAAAATTCTGAATTTGAGTTACCAGGTCCCTGCGGGTATTTTTTATTTTTTTCTATTTGGCTGGCATGCGGAAAAAAGATGTTTTCTTCTTTCGTCATTTGGTTTAGTAAATCATGAAGTAATAAAAAGGTAACCTCAGTAAGTGTGAGCAATTCGGGATGCCCGTCACTATGCCGGTAAGCAACTTTCTGAACCAGCTTATAAATAGTAACTGCTTTTTTTTCTACCACACCATGGTGTGTTCTGATAATGTAATCAACAAGAAAATCAGTATCCCATTTATTAAAATCTCTGTACGCAATTGTTTTAAAAATGTTAAGAGGAACTACTTTTACCTGTCCGGTGTTTCCATAAATTTTATAACCGCCCTCAGCGATGATTTTATTTTTCATGTTAATAAAATCGTTGCCCATTTTGTATAACATTTTAGAATCGATAGATTCTTTTGTAGCATCAGGGCCGCTTGTTTTTGCCAATTGTATGGTATTCATGTCAAATTTTTTA
>JBDTMP010000386.1:0-8496 GCA_039934215.1 Ginsengibacter sp. | reverse complement strand
GCCTCAGGCTTCAATTTCAGGGCATCTCTTACCAGTTTGTTATAATCCATGTGTAATATTGCAAATTCTTTGACAACCGTATTTTGTATAACGTTGCATAGAATAAATTTTTCAATCGAAACTATAACTATGAATCTAACTGAAAAAGACGGGCTGTATATCTGGCATCCTTATACACATCAAAAAGACAGGCAGCCTGCTATTCCTGTGCTAAAAGGTAAAAAAGCGCTTTTATATGATGAGGCGGGGGCTGCTTTTATTGACGGCATAAGCAGCTGGTGGGTAAATATTCATGGTCACGGGAATAAATTTATCGCAAAAAAAATATACAAACAGGCAAAGAAGCTACAGCAGGTAATATTTGCCGGATTTACACACGCACCTGCAGTTGAATTAGGAGAAAAATTATTAAAAGTTTTACCAGGAGATTTTGCAAAAATATTTTATAGCGATAATGGATCTACCGCAACAGAAGTTGCTATTAAAATGGCATTACAATATTGGAGCAATAAAAATATCAGTGGCCGGAATAAAATTCTGGCTTTTCATCATTCCTATCATGGTGATACATTTGGTGCAATGAGCATAAGCGAACGGGGAACGTACACAGTTGCTTTCAGGGATAAATTATTTGAAGTAATTTTTATTGAAACCCCCAATGATGATAGCTCTGATTCTATAAAGGCGACGATTGAAAAATATAAAAATGAAATAGCTTGTTTTATTTATGAGCCTTTGCTACAGGGCGCCGGCGGCATGAAGATGTATGATGCAAAAACATTAAATTCACTTTTGTCCATTTTAAAAAAGGAAGAAATTATCTGTATCGCAGATGAGGTACTTACGGGATTTTATCGCACAGGAAAATTTTTTGCAGGAGATTATCTTTTAGAAAAAGCAGATATTATTTGCCTGAGCAAGGCGCTCACAGGAGGAACAATGGCATTGGGTGTTACCGCATGTACCAAAAATATCTATGAATCATTTGTGAGTGATGATAAAACAAAAACATTTTTTCATGGGCATTCCTTTACCGCTAATCCATTAGCCTGTACAGCAGCTCTTGCAAGCCTTAAGTTGCTTAAGAAAAAAAAATGCAGTCGAAAAATTGAGAATATAGTTTTTGCACAAAAAAAATTTGCGGAAAAAATGCAAATGTTTTATCAAAAATATTTTATCAAAAATGTCCGCCATCTCGGTACTATCGTGGCTTTTGAAGTTAGCACTAATGAGGCAGATGGTTACCTGCATAATATCACTTCTGATTTTACAAAATTTTGTTTGGCAAAAGGTGTTTATTTACGTTCGCTTGGAAATACGATCTACATAATGCCTCCTTATTGTATTAAAAAAAAGGAGCTTGCCAGGATTCATGATGCGGTGGAAGAATTTTTAGAAAAAATTATTTAGACTCAATTGATGCGGGCGTTTTGTTCTGCAACCTTTTTTAAATTTTGTAAGGCTAAGATATATTCCTGGCCTGTCATTTTATCCATTATAACTCCCTGTATTTTTTTCCATGGGTACCATCCTAAATCTGTGTTTATATGCCAGACAATCTGCGTTTGACCCTTATTGTTTGACACGGGAATAAACTGGTAATTTATCAATTCTCTGCGATTCGTTTCCAACTCCACATTAATCGTATCTGTCGGCTGATGCCGCATATTGAATATAATTTCGTGGCCCCGGTTGTCATGTAATTGCGCAGATTGAATAGGTGAATCATTTTTATTACGTGTTATGAAAATGGATATTTCGTTGTCCATAAAACCGGGATACCAGTTTTTCCAGTTTTCAAAATCTACAATTTGCCTGGTAACAATCGGGGAAGGCGCATTGATAATTATCGATTTTGAAACGGTAACTTTTGAAGGAAGAAATAAAGCAATTCCTAAGAGGAAACACATCGTTAGAAGAAGGCCAGCTACTAGCCATTTTGCTTTTTGCATGAGTACTTGTTTTTGTTATTCCCATTTAAAAACCTTTACTGCCACTGCATATACGGCTATTCCCCAAAGCAGCAAAATCCCAATTTCCATTTTTACATCCCAAAGGTTTTGGCCCTCAAAAGCGACTTGCCGCAGGGCTGTATTTAAATGAGTGAGCGGAAGGGCTTTTGATATTGGCTGCAGCCATTTTGGAAATACATCAATTGAAAAAAAAGTACCACCTATAAGAAACTGCGGAAGTGTGATCAGGTTTGCAAAAGGAGGAATCGTGCTATCATTTTTTGCAAGGCCACTTACAATAAATCCAAAACCCATGAAAACAATCAGACCTATAAAACTCAACACCAGCATTTCTATAAAAGTTTCAAAGCCATGTATCAAAGTAAAGTCAAAGAAATAGTAGCCGACCAGAATAATGACTATCGCCGTGAGCATCTGAAATATTACACGGCTGAACATTTCACCGAGTATTATATATGTCCTGCTTATGGGAGTCGCGAAAAATCTCTTTAAAACCAACGTGTTTCTCAGATTAAAAAACATGAAAGCAACACCAAATACACCAGATGCCAATAAAGAAAATCCGAGCTGGCCCGGGAGAATAAAATCTATTGTTTTGTATTCACGGATTTCTGATATATCTTTTTTGTAATCAAAATCAAAGGTGGCATATTTTGGCCTTCCCTTGTAGTAATTTTCACTTACTTCATTAATTATACTTTCTGCAAGGGTTTTGAATTGAGGCCATTTATCATTGCTCGAGGTAGTGCTTTTTAAACTAAAAATATAAGGAGGTAAACCGGCCCGGTTTTTTTGAATATTTATGATCGCTGCTATCCTACCTTTTTGTTGATCTACAGCGAGCAATTTCCTGGTAGCATATCTTTTGATGTTTATGGCCTTATTATTTTTGAATGAATTAAACAATAAATTGGCGGTATCGATATTATCCTCAAGCGCTATGTTATAGGTTCTTATTCCACTGCTATCGCCAATGAAACCGAATACAAGAATAAAAACAAAAGGAAAAGCAAAGCCAAAAACTACTGCTGAAGGGCTTCTGAAGATTGCCCTGAGGCTCGCTTTTGTAATTGCAAACATTGCCGTTACCTGGCTATATGGCTTCATTGAAAAGATTTAAAATTTGCCCGCAAAACTATTGAGAAAAAAATAACAATAAAAAATAATAGATTTAAAGACAAATGACGTACATTAGTGTGACAAATGACAGATATGAAAAGAAAAATAAACGATTCCAAAAAAGAATTATATAAAAATGCAAAAGCAGGTAAGGTTGAAGAAGCCCAACCAGCCTATGCCACAAGACAAATTCGCCTAACCAAAGAATTTACATTTAGCGAATTTAAAAAAATTGCCGATAAAGTTGATCTTACTCAAAAAGAATGGTCAGATATACTTCATATTTCTGAAAGAACATTGCAGCGTTATGCCAAAGATAACAGCGCTTTTAATTTTAGTGTTATAGATAGAATTTTATTAATTGATAAGGTGATAAAAAAAGGCGCTGATGTTTTTGGTACGGCGGGCGATTTTATTATTTGGTTAAAGCATGGCCCTTCGGGTATAGAAGGGGCGCTGAGTTTTGATTCTCTTGCAAGCTTCGACGGTATTGCCAAAATTTTAAATCAATTGGGAAGAATTGAACACGGTATTTTAGCATAAATGATAGTTTACCGTTTATCCATTCCGAAATATGCAAACGATCTTTCAGGGGAAGGAGCGTCAATTTTTGGGGGCCGGTGGAATTCGGCAGGGTTAAAAGCTTTATATACTTCACAATATATTTCTTTGTGTATTTTAGAAATATTGGTGCGTACTCAATTGAATATAAACCCGCCCGATTACCAGCTTATTACAATTGAATTTCCCGAAACAGAGATGACTGAGATTAAATCTACCGAGCTGAAATTGGGATGGAAACAGCATTTTGAATATACCCAATGGATAGGCGAAGAATTTTTAAAAAGTAGTAAATCTTTAGTTATGAAGGTGCCCTCGGCAATTGTTGAAAGGGAAAATAATTTTTTACTTAACCCTCTTCATAAAAATTATAACCAGGTTAAAATAATAAATATAGAAGCTCTTGACCTGGATAAAAGGCTGATGCAAATTTAATTTCATGAACACAGTTTATCTTCTTACGGGCGGAAATATTGGAAACCGCCTGCATAATCTTGAGACAGCAGAAAACTATCTTGAAAAAGAAGTAGGAAAAGTTATCAGGTCATCTGCAATTTACGAAACGGCCGCATGGGGGAATAGCGATCAACCTGATTTTTATAACCAGGTTCATATAATTAAAACAAAACTTAAGGCAGAAGAAATAATGAAAAAAATTTTAGAGATTGAAAAAGAGATGGGCAGAGTAAGAACCACTAAGAACGCAGCAAGGCAAATTGACATTGATATATTATTTTTCAATAAAGAAATAATTAATAAAACCGGGCTTATAATTCCTCATACAGAAATTGCCAACCGGCGTTTTGTGCTGGCGCCGCTTCACGAATTATCTTCCCGTATGATTCATCCCAGGCTGAAAAAAAGTATGGCAGAATTGTTATCCACATGCACAGACAAGTTAAAAGTTAAAAGGGTTAACAGTTTATGACTTTATCATCAAATCTTGCAAGCCTCTTCTAAATTCATTTAAATTATTTCGGCTTTCAGTTGCTATTTTTGGATGACAAGTTTTCCAAATAAAAAAAATTAATCTCCGAAATATTGTCAAATTAACCTTTGGCACTGATGAATAAAGCATGAAATATAATTTCATAACAATTGAAGGAAATATTGGCGCTGGCAAAACAACTCTCGCTCATTTATTAAGCAAGCAGCTAAATGCAAGATTAATTTTGGAGGAATTTGCGGACAATCCTTTTCTTCCAAAGTTTTATGAAAATCAACAGCAGTATGCTTTCCCATTGGAACTTTTTTTTATGGCCGAAAGATATAAGCAGTTGAAGGATCTGTTGCAAACAAAGGATATGTTTCAAAACGTAACTATATCAGATTATCTTTTTACGAAGTGTCTTTTATTTGCGAAAGTAAATTTATCGGAGGAAGAATTTCTATTGTATCAAAAACTATTTGATATAATAAATCCCCAACTCATTCAGCCTGACCTCCTCATATACCTTCATGCACCTGTAAGTAAGTTGAAAGAAAATATAAAAAAACGCAACCGCATTTACGAGCAGGCCATCGCTTCAGAATATCTTTTTACTTTGCAGGAAACTTATACTCAATATATAAAACAGCACAACATTAAAACATTATTTATTGATGCTTCTACTGCAGATTTTTTGGGCAATGAAAAACATTTGAATGCAGTGTTGGACGCTCTTAACACAGATTACGATGAGACCCAACATTACTTAATACTGCCTTAAATAAAAACCTAAAATGGATGCAGGAAAAACGGACCCTTTTATTGCTGTAAGAATACCTGAATATCGTAATCTGTTACAAGGAAGATTTATTTTTATTATGGGCCTCCGCATGATGGCGACTCTTGTGGGATGGTGGATATACCAGTTAACCAATGATCCGTTTGCGATCGGCCTTGTAGGCCTTTCTGAAGTTATTCCCGCTGTTTCACTTGCACTTTATGCGGGACATGTAATTGACCAGAGCGAAAAGAGAAAATTACTGCTTAAGGGAGTTATTCTTTATTTTATCGCTGCTTCTATTTTGGTATTTATTTCCAGTCGTTTTATGGCAAATCATTTGAGTAATCATTGGATCACTGTATGCATTTACATCGTGATTTTTTGCACGGGTATCGTGCGGTCGTTTACCGGTCCTGTATTTGGAGCAATGATCGCATATATTGTTCCCAGGGCAGACTTGCAAAATGCAACCACCTGGAGCCAGGGAACATGGCTTTTTGCTTCTGTAACCGGCCATGCTGCCGGAGGTTTTTTAATTGGTGGCGTCGGTATTACAGGAACTCTTATTGTAATAAGCTGTTTAATTATTATTGCACTTTTCTTTTTAATTAAGGTGAAACCAAAACCCGCTTCTAATATAAAGGGCGCCATACGCACATGGGAAAGTGTAAAAGAAGGGTTGCGTTTTGTTATCAAAACAAAAGAATTGCTTGGTGCGTTTTCATTGGATCTTTTTGCTGTATTATTCGGAGGCGCTGTTGCATTGATCCCGATTTATGCACGGGATATTTTAAAAGTCGGGCCGCAGGGTTTCGGTTTTTTAAACGGGGCCGCTGACTTAGGATCTATCATCATTGTAATTATTCTTACACTATTTCCTATGAAGCGGGGGCATGGTAAAAAAATGCTGATCTCGGTCGCAGGATTTGGTATCTGTATCATCATATTTGGTATTTCTAAAGTTTTCATCCTGTCATTTATCGCGCTTTTAATATCTGGAATGATGGATGGGATAAGCGTCGTAGTTAGAGGTACCATTACACAGTTAAAAACGCCTGATCATATGCGGGGAAGAGTCATTAGCGTAAGCTCAATGTTTGTAAATTCCAGTAATGAACTGGGGCAATTTGAAAGTGGCTTAACTGCAAAACTTTTCGGCACTATTCAATCGGTAGTAATAGGAGGCGGCATGACTTTATTGGTAGTTATCGCTACATGGCTTAAAGCGCCAAGCTTAAGAAAAATGGAATATTAATTTAATCACAGGCTAAAAATCAGGAAGTATTTATTTCGACCAGCTCAATGTCAAATATTAGTTCCTTTCCGGCAAGTTCATGATTGGCATCTAATATTACTACATTGTCCTTTACTTCTGTCACAACCACAGAAAAGGGATGTCCGGATTCATTGCGCAACTGGAGTTTCATACCGGTTTCCAGTTTCATATCGGCAGGAATATTTACTTTTGGAAATTCAATAAGAGCTTCCTCATTTTTTTCACCGTAGGCATTTTCAGGAGAAATGGTGATGGTCTTTTTTTCTCCAATATTCATACCTGGTATTGCAGCATCAAAGCCGGGAATCATTTGCCCCGCGCCAACAGTAAATTCAAGGGGATGGCGTCCTGCGCTTGAATCAAACTGATCTCCTGAAATTAATTTGCCTGTATAATGCACTTTCACTTTATCACCTTTTTTTGCTGTAGTCATAATATTTGTCATTTAGTTCAATAAAAAAAGTTTGACATTTAAAACTTTTACTGATAGTGGTAAAGTAACTAATAAATGAGTGTTCTGAAAAGTGAAAATTTATTTCCTCTTTTATTTATTAAAATATTACAACGTAAATTTTATTTAAACGTCTAAACTAAAACTATTTATATAAAGAAACTTTACTGAAATTTGTTTTATGAAAAGAAAAATAATTTTTATTCTTTGGCTGGTAATTTCTTCTGTTACTTCTTTTGCCCAGGAAAAAATAATTCCGGGTGCTGAAAGGATGAATATATATGTACCACTTCTGAAAGGTAAGACAGTTGCGGTATTTGCTAACCAAACTTCAATGGTGGAACGATCTCATCTTGTAGATACTTTATTAAAGAGTGGTGTAAAAGTTGTAAAGATATTTGGCCCTGAGCACGGTTTTAGGGGCGATGTAAACGATGGGGAAAAAGTAGAAAATTTCACAGATAAAAAAACAGGCATTGAAATCATAAGCCTTTATGGCAAGCACAATAAACCTACTAAAGAAGACCTTAAAGGAGTAGATATTATGATATTTGATATCCAGGATGTGGGAACAAGGTTTTATACTTTTATTTCTTCCCTTGAATATTATATAGAAGCTGCATTTGAAAATTCAAAGCCGCTGCTTATTCTCGACAGGCCCAACCCAAATGGTTTTTATGTGGATGGCCCTGTGCTTGATCCAAAATTTAAAAGCTTTGTAGGCATGCAGCCTGTGCCGATTGTTTATGGCATGACGGTTGGCGAGTATGCATTCATGATAGCCGGGGAGAAATGGCTGAATGAAAAATCCAATAAAAAATATTCTTATTACCTGCATGCTGAAAATTCAGTTGATACTCCTTTTCATTTTCTTGTTATCAAGTGCCTGAATTATGATCATAGCAGCAAATATATTTTGCCGGTGAGGCCATCTCCAAATCTTCCCTCAATAGAATCAATCTACTGGTATCCTTCTACTTGTTTTTTTGAAGGAACTGTCATGAGTGAAGGCCGTGGTACGGATAAGCCGTTTCAAATTTTCGGCCATCCCGCGCTTCCAAAAAGCTTAGTCTCTTTCACGCCGAAGCCAAGGGAAGGCGCTACAAATCCGAAACTGAATGGCCAGGTCTGCTATGGGTGGGATATTTCAGGAACGCCTTCAGAGATACTTAAAAGGATTGACAATAAAATTCAGCTTAAATGGCTTATGCAGGCGTATAAATTATTTCCTGATAAAGAAACTTTCTTTTTAAAATCTGAGCACTTCAATCATCTTGCCGGAAACGATGTACTAATACAACAAATAAAAGAGGGAGTGTCAGAAGGCGAAATAAGAAAAAGTTGGGAGCCTGGATTAAGTAATTTTAAAAAGATCAGAAAAAAATATTTGCTGTATAAAGATTTTGA
>JBDTMP010000385.1:0-2416 GCA_039934215.1 Ginsengibacter sp. | reverse complement strand
AAGTCTTCATGAAATTTTGTATGGTAAGATACCTGTCCGAAAAACTATTTTCATAAACCTTTTATTATAATGAATCCAATGTAACCATCTAATAAAAGATATGTCCCTAATTTCTACGAACAGCAGTTTAATATGTATGAAAAGCAATTTGCAGCGAAAACCAGAAACGTATCTTATCAAATCTGTTTATTGCTTCTCCGCTTCTAAAGAAGCAATAACTAATTCTTTGTAGCTTCTTCCAATTGGAATTTGTTTTCCATTTATTTCGACATCTGTTGCAGTAAACGCATCTATTTTATTTTTTGCTACAATAAAGGAGCGGTGTATTCTTAAAAAATTATTTTTATTGAGTAAATCTTCAATTTCTCCTAATTGAAATTTTGTGAGAATTGATTTATCCCTGGAAATAATTCTAACATATTCCTTTAAGCTTTCTATGTAAAGGATTTCATCAAGAAATATTTTCACTTTCTTCTTGCTAACATTAAAAAACAAGTAAGGTCTTTCTGATGCAGTTGAAGTTGAATTATTAACCTGGTCAATCTCATTTAAATGCTTAAGTTTATTTACAGCCATAAGGAACCGGCTGAACTCAATTGGTTTTAGTAAATAATCCAATACATTTAATTCATAGCCTTGCAATGCATATTCCTGGTATGCAGATGTAATAATAATTTTAGGTGAATTGCTTAATGTTTTTATAAAATCAATCCCTTTTATCCTGGGTAAATGAATATCTAAAAAAATCAAATCTATTTTTTCTTTTTGTAACATTTCAAGTGCATAAATCGCATCGTTGCATGTCGCAATCAATTGCAAAAAAGGAACCTGGTTAATGTAATCTTCCAGCACTTCCGCAGCAAGCGGCTCATCTTCCACTATTAGACAATTAAACTTCTGCATTGCTTTTAAGATTTATTGTTAGACATACTTTAAATAAAGAAAGCTCGCTTTTTACAACCATTTTATATTCTTTATACATTAATTCCAATTGCCTTTTTACATTCTTCAAACCAATATTTTCAACTACATCGCTATTTTGATTATTTTCTTTTGTGTTTTCAATATTAAAATGAAGAATGCTGTTCTCCAATTTCATATCAATATGAATATATGATTCAAAGCGGCTTTCACTGGCGCCATGTTTAAACGCATTCTCTACAAAAGGCAATAAAAGCAACGGTGAAATTTGTTCAGATTCACTGTCTATCTCTCTCAGAAAATTTATTGTTAAGCGTCCGTCGTATCGAATTCGTTCCAGCTCTATATAATCATCCAGCATTTTAATTTCATCCCCTATTGTTATTGAAGGGTTCACTGTTTCATACAGCATAAAACGTAATAACTTTGACAGCTTCATGACTACTTCGGGTGTTTGGTCAGACTTTTTTCTTGCTAGTGCGTAGATATTGTTCAAGGTGTTGAAGAGGAAATGTGGGTGGGTCTGATAGCGCAAATATTTTAATTCTGCTTCCAGTTTTTCCTTGATGAGGTTCTTTTCTTTTTCTTTTCCGGTTAACTGTAACCTAATCTGTTTGATAGCAATGGCTGCCCCGGATGCGAAACCTATATCCATGAGAGCTACCAAAAAACCCAAAGGATAAAAGAATGGCAATGTATGAGGTAAGCCATTTATTAGTGGGTCTACAAAATAGATTACAAGCGCCCTATATAAAAATAATGAAGCTATTAAAGCAAATATTGAATAAATAATCCCTTTTTTTTGAATGCCTACTTTTCCTATTTTATCCAGAGTAACATACAGCATAAAATAGGTGAATAATAACTTAGGAAGTAGAATTACCAAACAGTTTTCAACAGCCAATACTAATTGATTTCCCGGAGGTAAATTAAAACGGGTAGTATTTAAAAAAAATATTAATAAAACATCCTGAAACAGATACACTAACCAGAAAATGATATGTAATAAAACTCTTTTCATTTGTAGTAAAATTCATAAAAAAAAGAAGTGTTTTTTGAAATAATATCCAAACAACAGTTTTTTACATACAAATGAATATTTGCTGCGCTTGAGTAGCGATAATCAAACTTTCCTGCCTTCCTTTAGTTTTATTTTTTTTCATCCGCAAATATTACCCCCTTAGATCCGCTTAAAGATTATGAATCGATTGCAAATACTTCCAAACATGGTTAAACAGGTGCATCTGACATCCCCTTTGTTCCCCATATTCTTAGTAAATCAATGGAAGGGATTAAATCCAGTCCTGTTTCTGTAAGTGAATACTCTACTTTCGGTGGTACCTCCAAATAGACCTTACGTTCTACTAACTTGTCATCTTCCAATTCCTTTAATGCCTGTGTCAACATCTTTGGCGAGATGCCTTCAACCATTCGTTTTAATTCTCCGTAGCGTAAAACACCATCTTTCAAAAACCAAAGTATTCTTCCTTTGTAC
>JBDTMP010000384.1:0-2809 GCA_039934215.1 Ginsengibacter sp. | reverse complement strand
AACTATACAAAATATTTTTCTCCTGATATAAGCGAAGATGGAAAAAGAGTGATTGCTGTAGATCAACCGGTGAATGGAAAATGTAGCCTGCATATTTTAGATGCCGAAAATGGAAAGGTTATTTTTAGAATACCTAACCCTGATCAATTATTTTATACCTATCCAAAATTCTTCAGAGACAGTAAGATCATGTCCGCTGTCAGGGATACTTTAGGTCAAATGTCATTGGCAGAAATTGATGTACAAACCGGAAGGGTAAAATATCTTACACCTCTTTCATATAATGTAATTGGATTCCCCTGCATTTCAAACGATACTATTTATTTTACAAATTCATTTCAAAAAAAAGATGAACTTTTTGCTTATACTTTTATTGATAAAAAAATATGGAAAATTGTTTATAATAATGATGCCGGGCTTGGGAAATATCAACCAACCATATCTGATTCTTTAATTGCATGGACTTCATTCACCGCCTCGGGTTACAGGCTGGTTACAATTTCAAAAAATGATGTGGTATTTGAAGAATTGAATCCGAAAACCATGGACAAAAATACTTCCAGCTTCGGGATTACTTCACTTAATAATATAAATTCAAATTTATTGTATAGTGTTCCGAACGATTCATTTGTCGTCAGAAAATATTCCAAAACATCGGGGCTGTTTAATTTTCATAGTATCGAACCAATGATTGATGATCCGCAATATACCCTGACATTATTGAGTGAAAATATTTTAAATACCATGCAGTCCCAATTTTCATTCACCTATGACAGGGCAGAGCAATCTAAAAAAATAGGTTTTCAGGCAACTTATGGAGGATTTTTTCCTTTTTTATCAACCGGCATCACTTATACAATTGATCGCCGCATCTATAATTCTGCGCAAAGACCTGTTTACTTTAACGAACTGGAACCTTATGCAGGATTAAATATTCCTTTGAATTTTAGTAAAGGGCGAACATTTACTTTTTTAAATTTCGGAAGCCGATACGTATATAATGAAAGCTTTTATAAGGGCGTATATAAAGATACTATTGGTAATATTTCTTATAGTTATATCAGTAACTTTTTATCATTTAGCAACCAGGTTCAAAAAGCAAAACAGCAGATATTTCCGCATTTTGCGCAATCGCTCAATCTTTCTTTTAAATCTGCATTAACTCACTATAACGGCAATCAATTTCTTGCTGACGGCAACTTTTATTTTCCAGGGTTTTCAAATACCCACAGCATTGTATTGAATGCCGCGTTTCTTACAAAAGATTCTTCCAGGCAAATAAATTTTTCAAGCGGATTTCCTTTTTCAAGAGGATATGAAGCAACAAATTTTTTCAAAATGTTTAAATGGGGTATAAATTATCACATACCTCTGTTGTATCCCGATGCGGGCTTTGGAAACATATTTTATTTGTTAAGAGTGCGGGCCAATTTATTTTATGACTACACTTATGTAAGTGATTTTTTTAGCAATAGAAATTCCTATAACGCTAATTTTAACTCTGCCGGCGCGGAAATAAATTTTGATACAAAATGGTGGAACCAGGCGAATGTATCGGTTGGGTTGAGATATAGTTATTTGTTTAATAATGATTTATTTGGTAACGTGGGGAGTAATCGTTGGGAAATAATTTTACCTGTGAATATATTCAACCAGTAATACGGATTAATCCCCGAAAGCTCAATAAATAATTTTTTACAAATGACAAAATGAAATTAAAATAATGCAAAGGTCTTTTTCAGATAGCATGATTTTAATTAATTTACACTTCTAATCTTATGAATTGAAAAGTTATCTCATGACAAAATCAACAGGTAAAAGAAAAACTAAAAGCGCATTCTATTTTATGACCGTAGCCGCAGTTACAGCATTGGCTTTCGTTTTTATAATAAAGGAAGGGCAACGTATTAAAATGGAGAATGAATTACTTTCTTATGAGGTTTGGTAAATATTATTCCACAAGGTTTACATTTTCAAAAATTATTTTCCGCTTCTTAATATTGCGTTCTTAGCGTCATTCATCCTGGTAAAATAAATTCCCAATTTTATATTTTTTTACTCCCCAAAGGCAGAAAATTATTATTATTTATTTTTGTTAATAAAAAAAATATAAAATGAAGATCGAAGTTGGCTCACAGGCTCCCGCTTTTAGTTTATATAGCTCAGAAAAAGAAAAAATTTCACTAACTGATTACAAAGGCAAGAATGTGGTTTTATTGTTTTTTCCACTGGCGTTTACAGGCGTTTGCACCAAAGAACTTTGCAATGTGCGTGACAATATTGGTATTTATAACAACAGTAAGGCAAAAGTTCTTGCTATATCGGTTGACTCTCCACAAACGCTTGCCAGGTTTAAAGAAGACCAGCATCTTAATTTTCCACTCCTCAGCGATTTTAATAAAACAGTTTCAGCGGAATATGGGTGCCTCTATGAAACATTTTCACTTGACATGAAAGGCGTAAGTAAAAGAAGCGCTTTCGTGATTGATGGTGATGGCGTCGTTCGCTATGCTGAAGTATTAGAAAATGCGGGCCAGGAGCCAGACTATGCCGCTATTCAAAATTCACTTGCTTCGCTTAATTAGCTGTTTTTTAGACCTTTGATTGCAATTTTCTTATTAATTTTCTTCATTCGGGCAATTAACTTAATACTGTGACGTTAATAATTTTGAAGCATCTTCAAGTGTGTTATAAATTGTAACGAGTCGTTTGATTGTATTATAAAAGTTGTAATTTTAAAATAAAAGTTTATATTTTTGATCTATTGAAAAGAATTTTTTACATACTCCTTCTTATTGCCGGTTTTCAT
>JBDTMP010000383.1:0-5632 GCA_039934215.1 Ginsengibacter sp. | reverse complement strand
TAATGCGGGGTTACTTCGCGAAGATTGCCATTGCGCGGATTGTCGTTCTTTACTATAATATTTGCAAGCAGGCTTGTAAGGCCTTTCTTCTTTACACCACCGGATTTCTCGTCCCTTTTAAGCACATCCACCTTCAGGTCGCTGTATTTCATTACCATCTTTCCGCCTGCGCCATAGTTATCTCCTTTAAAATTAAACTCCAGTGAATTTATTGTGCCGGTGTTTATTCGCATCAATGCCATGGGGACAGAAATTTCATTAAGCAGGTGCGCATCGAAAGAAGAAATATTGCCAGCCGCGATAAATTTTCCGCTGGTGTCTTTTAGAAAAAATGTAAAGCTGCCATTTATGGGAATCGTTCCTAATGCTTTTGCCTTAAAAGAAATTTTCATGGTGTTATCTTTTTGAATTGCTTCCGGCGCATTGGTAATATTGGCAATGTTAAATGTGGCGCCGGTAAATTTTATAACGCCCGTGCTATCGCTCAATGCTTCTCTCTCCTTGTATTCAATGTAGGCATTTGACAAAGTAGCCTTCAATATATTTACCGGTATATCAATTTTGGCAACCATCTGCGAGGGATAATTTCCTACTTTATTTTTATCTTGTAAAGGCTTTTGAAGATCACGGTAAATTTTAGCAGAAACGCTGTTTACCACGAGGGCTGATGCAATTAATTTTTTATCAATAAGATCTTTCATATGAATGCCTTCAAGCGAAATGCCTTTCAGCACTACATCATACCTGTCGTTCTGGTAATGTTGCCGGTTTGCAAATTCCCTCTCGCCATACGTGGGCCTTATAGTGTAGGAGCCGATGTCGAGTTGTTTTCTCAAAGTATTAATGACTATGTTTTGGTATAAGAAATTATAATTCCCGTCTTCCGATTTTAATTTTATACTGCTGCAACTTATCTCGGCTTCATTACTAAAGTCAAGAGGATGTTTCTGCACCTGCATTATTTCATCTGCCTTTACTTCATTTATTTTTATAGCGATATTGCCTGGCTTGTACTTGCTGCCAGGTTGCGGTATATAAGTAACACTGGGGAAATTCAGTTTGCTCATGTCAATGCTGTACACATGCCTGAAACCGGTAGTATCTTCTTTTTCCTGTTTTTTGTTGGTAGCGGGTGCAAGGTTGCGGAGCGGAGGCTCGTAAAATGTAATATGGCTACAGGTGATATTTTTTACAATTATGTTTTTATTTTTTACAAATTCATTCGCATCAAGGCCATCTAAATGCAGGTCTTTTGCCGTTAAAAGTTTACTGCCGCCTGATGTATCATTCTCAAACCTGTTCACCATTATCTCTTCAAAGGAAATAACGTTATCCTGCCCGCGAAAATTAAGATTGTTCACCCGCAGCTCAGGGCGGGCATTATTATATGTAATGAAAGAGGCGACGCTTACATCGGCTTCTTTACAAAATAAAGTACGGGTGGTATCGAGGTTGTGTGCGCTATCAATTAACACATCCGTGAGTTGTACATTTCCATTTATAAAATCAAACTCTTTTTCTTTCGATGCAAACTCCACTCCTCTCACAGTAATATTATTAATAAAAACGTGACCCGCTCTAATGAGATTCAGGTTACCAAGAATCTGGTCATATACTGTCTTTGCTTCCACTTCAATCTTTGTCTCTCTCTTAAGCGGCTTTAAAAAATATACTGTCACTTCAGGATTGTTGATCACAACTGAATCGCCAACCATTTGCTTCCCCACTAAAGCTTTGTCAGTTTTAACACCCGTAACATTTATAGATTCGATTTGAATATCCAATAAGATAAGGGGCAGGTCGTCGGCATTTGTATTTTTGATCCTGGCAGTATCGGGCGCCACATGTATATTTTTCAAATATGCCGTTCCCAATATTTCATCAAAATGAAGTGAATCGTACTTTACAACATAGAGGCTGTCGGTTTCTTTTGCGACCGTGCTGGCAATGGTTTCATTTACAATCCTGTATTTATTTTTTTGCCAGATAAAAAATACAATGCCGAGCGCAATAATAATTCCTGCGGCAACTAATATAAATTTCCTGGAAACGGATTTAAAAAAAGTAGGTAGGTGCATATCACAGTTTGTAACAAGAAAAACGGCTAATGGTTGAACTCAAATTTAAAGTTTTAGTTTTGACACTTATCGAATTATTATGAATATAGTATTTAATAAAAATGAAGATGCCATGAAAATGGCTTTGAGTAACGTGGAGAAATTATTCAATAAAATTGAGGAAGGCGGCGGTAAAAAGGCATTACAAAAGCAAAAGGAAAGAAATAAATTAACGGCGAGAGAAAGGATAGAATACTTACGTGACAGCCATACGCCTTTTGTAGAAATGGGTGCGTTTGCAGGTTATGGCATGTATGCGGAGTATGGCGGCTGCCCTGCAGGCGGTACGGTTGCAGGCATTGGGTATGTAAGCGGAAAGCAATGTGTAATAATCGCCAACGATCAAACTGTAAAAGCCGGGGCATGGTTTCCGATAACAGGCAAAAAGAATTTACGGATGCAGGAGATGGCAATGGAGAATAAATTACCGGTAATTTACCTGGTGGACAGCGCCGGTGTTTTTCTTCCGATGCAGGATGAAATTTTTCCTGACAAAGAACATTTTGGACGCATCTTCAGGAACAATGCAAAAATGAGCGCAATGGGCATCACTCAAATCGCGGCGGTGATGGGGCCCTGTGTTGCAGGCGGAGCATATCTTCCTATTATGAGCGATGAAACTTTAATGGTTGAAGGAAATGGCTCAATTTTTTTAGCAGGACCTTATCTTGTAAAGGCAGCAATAGGAGAAGTTACGGACAATGAAACATTGGGCGGTGCAGCTACGCATACCGAAATAAGCGGCATCGCCGACTATAAATTTGATACGGAGGAAAAATGTCTTGATGAAATAAAAAATATTATCGGCAGGATCGGCGAATTCCCTAAAGCCGGCTTTAACCGGATCGCATCCATTTCGCCTGCAAAAAATCCTTTAGAAATCTATGGAATATTTCCTGAAGGAAATATGAAGCCATACGATATGCTTGAAATAATTGAAAGAATTGTAGATGCATCGAAGCCACTCACCAGGTCTTCAACCACAAAAACAACAAGTTCATTTGAGCAATTTAAAGAAGAATATGGAAAAACAATTCTTTGCGG
Organism: Ginsengibacter sp.; assembly: GCA_039934215.1. Taxonomy (GTDB): domain Bacteria; phylum Bacteroidota; class Bacteroidia; order Chitinophagales; family Chitinophagaceae; genus Ginsengibacter. The sequence goes on along the minus strand of JBDTMP010000383.1, from coordinate 2,471 downwards.
CTATGCAAGAATAGATGGATGGGCGGTGGGTATTGTTGCCAATCAAAGATTGAATATCAAGAATAAAAAAGGTGAATTACAAATAGGTGGCGTGATATATAATGATAGCGCGGACAAAGCCGCAAGATTTATAATGAACTGTAACCAGAAAAAAATACCCATCATTTTTTTGCAGGATGTAACAGGCTTTATGGTAGGCAGCCGCAGTGAGCATAGTGGCATCATAAAAGATGGCGCTAAAATGGTAAATGCAGTCGCCAATTCGGTAGTTCCGAAAATTACCATCATAATGGGCAATTCTTATGGCGCCGGCAATTATGCCATGTGCGGTAAAGCATACGATCCGAGATTTATTTATGCATGGCCTTCAGCGAAGATTGCGGTAATGGGTGGCGAGCAGGCTGCCAAAACATTGTTACAGATAGAAGTTGCTTCGCTCAAGTCAAAAGGAAAAGAAATGACACCAGAAGCAGAACACAAACTTTTATCGGAAATGACTGATAAGTATTCGCAGCAAACCACGCCTTTTTACGCCGCGTCACGCCTATGGGTAGACGCTATTATCGATCCTTTGGAGACAAGGCAAATTATTTCAGAAAATATTTTCGCAGCAAACCACAATGCGGAAATCGCCGATTTTAAAACAGGTGTTTTCCAGGTGTAAATTATCCTACAAAGCCACAGGGGCAAGGAAGTATTTTTTCCTGTGTGCCGACAGGCAGGTTTGTGTTCTTAATGACTTAATAGGAAAACCGTTACTACATTACAAACTTAACTTAATACCGTCTCGTAGTTTTTTATAAAAAAATACTAATTTCACTGCACCAGCCATTAGAAAATTCAGGAACCAGTAATTTATGAGAAAATACATTTTACCCAAAATTCTTATCGCAGTTTGTCTTGCTTTCTTTCTTTTTCAAAGCTGTAAAGACGACAGTTATCTCACCAAAATTCCACCCATTCCCGATCAGTCATTTAATGAAGAATTCGATACAGCTTCTGCGGCGCTATCCCGTGGCTGGCAATTCATCAATTCAAGCGAACCCCTTGGCAGCAGTATATGGCAAAATGGTGGCGCCATTCCTCCGTTTTTCAATGCATTTTCCAACAACGGAAGTAATGCCGGTTTTGTGGGAGCAGATTATCTTTCCACCTCGGCTGATAAAGGTGTCATCAGCAACTGGCTGATATCCCCTCCTATTATTATCCAAAATGGTGATAAGATCATTTTTTATACAAGGGCTCTGCAATACCCTGATGGAGCGGGCGATACAACGGATTATGGAAACAGCCTGCAGGTAAGACTGAATATTCGAAACGACCAGTTAAGTGTGGGTACCGGTGCCGACCCGGGTGACTTTGGCAAAGCGGTTCTTGTGATAAATCCTACCCAGATTTTTAGCAGCGTACTAGCCCCTGACCCCGCAGCATATCCTTCTCAATGGACACGGTTTGAAGCGGTAGTATCCGGATTAGATAAATCCGTAAAGGGCAGGTTTGCTTTCAGATATTTTGTTAAGGATGGTGGCTCTAACGGCTTCGGTACGGGGATAGGTATTGATGCAGTTTCATACAAAAGTGCAGGGTATTAATTTTATAAAAAAGTGATCCAACTTAATAATTTTTATAAATGAAAAACAATAAAATTTTACTTTTTATTTCTATCGCTTTTTTTTTATCGATGGCGTTTATTGTTTCCTGTACCAAAGATGAATTGAAAAAAAATAATCCTCCTTCTCCATTTCCGCCTCCTGTAAAAAATTCATCTTTTGTGGAAGAGTTTGATACCGTAGGCAACCTTACTTCGAAGGGCTGGGTATTTAAAAATAACAGCAACCCCGTGGGAGAAGCCGGCTGGAGACAGGGAAGGTATGAAGCGGCGAGCCAGGTAAAATTTGTTTATGTAGGCCCCTACCTTGGCTTCCCTGCTTATAGTGCACACAACACGCCAAATGATTTTGTAAGCTGCGATGTAAGCTGCCTTGGTGACGCATCAGGGGTTGGCGGTAATATAAGCGCATGGCTTATATCTCCACCGCTTGCCATGAAAAATGGCGATGTGATTTCTTTTTACAGCCGTGCAACCGATGATGCTTTATATTATGATCCTGCAACCGACCGCATGCAGGTGTGGGCAAACTTTACTGACGGCACAGCCAATGTAGGCAACACAGATGTGGGTACAGGAAGCTTTACCAATCTTCTATTGGATATTAATGCCAATCGTGTATATAATTACCAGGGCGGATTTCCTTCTGCATGGACTAAATATACAATTACCATATCCGGCATTCCCGGAAACGGAAGTATTACCAATGGTAGATTTGCTTTCAGGTATTTCAATGAAGATGCGGGCCTGCAGGGAGGCAGCGGTGTAAGCGGAACTTATTACAATCCTACCGTGGTGGGCATTGACAAGCTTACATTCACACACAATTAATTTTGTTTCAAAGGCGCTTATTATTTCATCA
>JBDTMP010000382.1:0-2623 GCA_039934215.1 Ginsengibacter sp. | reverse complement strand
ATAAAATTGCCTGATAAATTTTTTAAAAATAATGGCAATGCTTCTTTTACTGATGAAAATAAATTGATTGATGGAAGTGTCCCCACATTTTCTAATGGAGCAATATATGCGGATCTGGACAATGATGGTGATGTAGATATTGTTGTAAACAATATCGATGCTTCGGCATTGATTTATGAAAACAAAACAAGTAAGCCAGGTAAAAGATCCTCTTTAGAAATAAAATTGAAAGGGCCATCTGGTAATATAAATGCCATAGGCGCAAAAATTATTTTATTCGCTAATAATCAAATAAGGACGTATGAAAATTATGCAGTAAAGGGTTTTATGTCGAGTATGCAAACGCCTGTTACTATTGGCCTCAATAATACAAAAGTTGATTCGGCTTTTTTGGTATGGCCCGATAATTCTTATCAACAAATATCTTTTTCTTCAAATGATTCATCATTAAATTTTTCTTATAAAAAAAGTGAAAAGCTTTTTAATTACAATACAATTATTGGTTATTATAAAAATCCAACAACACCGATGGTTGATATTACAAAAGAAGTTGGATTCAATTACAGTCATGAGGAAAACCGTTTTGCAGAGTTTGACAGGGAGCCTTTAATTCCGCATTTTTTTTCTACGGAAGGCCCGGCGTTGGCAGTGGCCGATATCAATCATGATGGTTTGGAAGATGTCTTCATTGGTTCTGCAAGGGATAAAAAATGTGCAATTTTATTGCAACAAGCTTCGGGTAAATTTATAAAAAGCGAGCAGCCTGTATTGGATAAAGATAGCATTTATGAAAATGTAGGTGCATGCTTCGCAGATGTAAATAACGATGGAAATATTGATCTCGTAATAGCAAGTGGCGGCAATGAATTTTATGGGAATGAAAGCCATAATATGCCCCGTGTTTATCTAAACGATGGCAATGCAAATTTTACAAAGCTGGATAATCCATTTACGAATCTTTATTTAACGGCTTCCTGCGTGCTTCCTTACGATTTTAATAATGATGGTTATGTAGATTTATTTATAGGCGCAAGAACGGTTCCCTGGGAATATGGTCAAATTCCTCAATCATATCTTTTGCAAAATGATGGTACAGGAAAATTTAAAGATGTGACTTCGCGATATGCAAAAGACCTGGCCAAAGTTGGTTTTGTAACACAGGCTTTGTGGTTTGATATTGATAAAGATGGCGACAAGGATTTATTGATTTCTTTAGAGTGGGGTGGTATTGTTGCTTTCATAAATGACAACGGAAATTTTACAAAAAAAATATTATCTGGGAAAAAAGGCTGGTGGAATTTTATTCTTCCCTGCGATATTGATAATGATGGTGATGTTGATTTAATCGCAGGCAACCTGGGATTGAACAGCCGCCTGAAAACATCTGCAATTGAACCGGTAAAATTGTATTACAATGATTTTGATGATAACGGAAAGAAAGAACAGGTACTCACTTATTACGTTGGCGGAAAACAAATTCCTTTTGCAAGTAAAGCTGAATTGGAAAAACAAATTCCTCTTCTTAAAAAGAAATTTTTATACGCCGAAGACTTTGCCAAAGCCAGCCTGGCCGAACTCTTTGGTTCAGATAAATTAGATCAAGCCGAAGTATTAACTGCTGATTATTTTGCAAATGCTGTATTGATAAATAACGGAAACCTGCAATTTGAAACAAGAGCTTTGCCATGGCAGGCGCAGCTCACTTCTTTCAAAGACGCAGTTACCGTAAATGCAAATAATGATGATCTGCCCGATATTTTATTGATGGGAAACTATTACGAAAATAATATTGAAATGGGAAGATATGATGCTGATTTCGGAACCATTTTAGTTAATAAAGGCAAAGGGCAATTTCTTGCCGAAAGTATAAATGGTTTACAGGTAAAAGGCCAGGTTCGCCACATCAAAAAAATTAATTTGGGAAAACAGGAAGCTTATATTCTTGCGCGGAATAATGATAGCGCTATGGTAATAAAATTTGATTATGAAAAGCTTAATAAATAGGATAATAAATTTTAGTAACCCATTTTGTTGTGTCAGGTTGCTGCGACCTGTTAGTAATTAAAGATTCAAAAGGCATTGCAGGAGAAGAGAGATTATTATCAGTAATATAAAAATCTATTTGTTTTAACGCTTCCCTCGCAGTGTACTCACCCCCATTTACCTGTGCTACTAAAATTTTTCCGGGGATCATTCTTTTAAAAACATAATTCCCTTTTTCAGGAATTATTTTATTGATTGGGATTGCAACCATAGTTCTGTAACTGTTATTGTCATCGGCTATATTTAGCATGGGCGGATTTGTTTCTTCGGCGCCTGCTTCTGATATGTATTTGCGAAGATCATTTATTAAAGAATAAATTTCTGCAGTGGCAGGATATGTATTTGAAATATATTTTGTTGAAATTAAAATAGTATCTACAACTTTCTCCTGGCTAATATTCATGCCATAGACATTTTCTTTTTTCTCCAAATATGTTCGTAAAGCTTTAAGAATATCAGCCATGTTATTTTGAATCTTTTTTGCTTCATAATAAGATTTTATCCTGCTGACGGGATTTAAGCCTGCTTTAATTGCCCCATTCCATTCTATCGCCACTGAATCTTCTTTTATTGTCAACAA
>JBDTMP010000381.1:0-5443 GCA_039934215.1 Ginsengibacter sp. | reverse complement strand
CCTGATTTATCAATTTCTCCCTGTGGAATTGGATAGAGATAGTTGAAATCCTGGAAATTCTTTCCAAGCGCAGATAAAACCGCTTTAGCTATTTTCCATCTTTTCAAATCATTGAACCGTTGGGATTCAAAGCCTAGCTCCACTCTTCTCTCATGCATTAGCCAGCCAAGTATTTCAGTTTTATCGGTTGATGTGACATCCCTGTCTGGTAAAGTACCCGCAGGCGGTAAAGTACCCGCAACAGTTACGCCTGTTCTTGCCCGTTCCCTTATTTTATTTATAATGGCAATTGCTTCGGGGTACTTTGTTGTTTGAGCATATGCCTCAGCCTTCCAAAGCAGTACATCTGCCCAGCGTATATAAATTTTATTGGCCGGTGCATCGTCATTCCCTTTATAAGAAGTGTTGGTAGCGCCCAGTAATTTATAAACTGCTTTATCTGACACTTTTACTGTGTATAATAAACGTGGGTCATTCGCCTCAAATTCCGCAAGAAAATTATCAGTTGGAGCTATAAACCCCCAGTCCAACGGGGCTGACAGGCCATTGCCGTTTCGTGGTGATTGGCCTGACTCGTGATCGTACGCAAAAATTACTTCATTCTCAGCAAACTCTTTTTGTACATCAAAATTGTCAAAATAGTTAGCATCTAAACTGAAAAATCCAAGCCCCTCCAATTCTGTTATCTTACTGATTACCTCCGGCCATTTTTCATTGTAGAGCGCCACTTTTGCCTGCATAGCAAGTGCCGCTCCTTTAGAGGCTCTCCATTTTTCTACAGGATCCGCATATTTGCTATTGGGTAATAGAGTTACAGCCTGCGTAAGGTCCGCACTTATTTGTTCCCACACTTTATCTTTTGTTTCCCTTTTGGCAACACTGTAAGCCTCTTCAAAACTTTGGAGCGGCTTCAATAACAAAGGCACATCGCCAAAATTATTTACCAGGTCGAAATAATAAAAAGCCCTTAAAAAGTAAACTTCGCCAAGCAACCTGTTTTTAAGAGCATCATCAATGCCAATCTTAGCGATGATTGCAGGGTCGGTTAAATAACTGATGGATAAATTAGACCTGGATATCCCTTCGTAATCGTAACTCCATTGACCGTTGAAAGCCTGGTTAGAGGCGGTAAAATTAAAAGAGGAAACATCATCCATCCAGGCCTGGTCGCCATCGGGGTTCCATTTCTTTTTTACATCGTCAGAGGCCATGTCCTGTAAAATAATATCGTTTCTGAATACTATACCTAAATCCCATCTCCAGTCTCCAAGAAGATTGAGTGTATTGGCAAGCATTTGATAAGAAGATGTTACCGAAAATTTTACAGTATTTAATGTTGGGTCGGTACTTATTTGCTCCGGAGTAAGCAAACCGATAGGATCTTTGCGTAAATCTTTTTTGCAGCCAGCGACCAAAAAAACCAGGAGCAGTGCGGGCATTAAGTATTTTGATTTCATATTAATAATTTTTTAAAAATTAAAATTTCACATTAATTCCAAATAAGAATGCCATTGATTGCGGGTAAGTTCCCTTGTCAAGTATATCTGTAGATTCCGGATCCAATCCTGTATATTTTGTTATCGTAAAAAGATTTTGGCCAGATATATAAAGACGCACATCCTGTATTCCTACTGCCGATAATGATAACACCGATTTTAGATTGTACCCAATCTCCACATTCTTCAGCCGCATATAAGAAGCATCTTCAACAAAAACGCTGGATTTTTTGCTGCTGCCATTATCATTAAAAGTAGTGCGGGGTATCGTATTGCTTGTGCCTTCACCATGCCAACTACCTAACACCCGCGTGCTGTGGTTAAAAGGGCGGCTATCGTAATCGGTTATTTGTTTGGAATCGTTGTATTTATCAACTCCCTCTACACCCTGGAATAAAATTGAAAGGTCAAAATCTTTATATCCCGCTGATAAATTTAAACCATAAGAAAGTCTTGGAATTGGGTTTCCAATAAAAGTGCGGTCCTTATCATTGATAACTCCATCATTGTTTAAATCCTTAAATTTTATATCCCCTGGTTTATCTGCCGGGTTTGTTGTGCCATGCAGGTAAGTATTTATTTCATTTTGATTTTGATAAATACCATTAAATACATAACCGTAAAACGCACTCAAAGGATGCCCTGCTTCTGTTCTGTAAACATCCCCTACTATACTTGGTAAATTAGGATGCAGCTTTTCAACCCTGTTGGTTATTGTTGCTATATTAGCATTCACACTGTATTTGAATTTCCCCGAACTGTTTCTTAAATTAAGGGCAACTTCAATCCCCTTATTACTCACTTCCCCGGCATTAACAATGGTGGGAGAAACATTTCCAACAACAGCAGGTAAAGAAATAGGCAATAAAATATCTGATGTGGTTTTGTGAAAATAATCTACGGAGAGATACAATTTATTTTTCAGCAGCCCCACATCCAGCCCAATATTTTTTTGTGTGGTAGTTTCCCATTTTAAATCAGGATTTCCATATCGTGAAATAATATATTGGTCGCCCGACCGGCGCAACAGCGTAAGAAAAGCGTAATTATCAATTTCCTGGTTGCCTAATTTTCCTATGCTGCCTCTAAGTTTAAGATCAGATACCCAGTCCACGTCCTGCATAAATTTTTCATTGAAAATTCTCCAGCCTGCGGATACAGATGGAAAGTAGCCCCATTGATTATTTTGTGCAAATCTTGATGAAGCATCGGCCCTGAGATTGCCTGTAATGATATACTTGCTATCGTACATATAAGTAGCCGAACCAAATAGTGAGAAAAGCGACCATTCAGATCCGGAGCCTCCGTTGTTTTGATCCAACGTTCCACCATAATTAAGATATTGAAACGTCTGTCTTATAAAATCAAACCTTTGTCTTGAAGCGCCTATAGAAGATGAATAGTTAGTTATATACTCGGTACCTGCCAAAGCGCTTACAGTATGTTTATTAATATTTTTACTGTAGTTCAAAGTATTGTTCCAGGTTATGGTCGTTTCCTGGCCCCTGTCTTCATTTAAGTTGGTGGGGCGGTTTTGGCGGCCCGTTCCCCGGTCAATTGCATTTCCGCCTCCATTATCATCCCCGAAATTCCGGTTGAAAGCTTTATTATGTGTCAGGTTCAGATCCACGCCCAGGTTGGTTCTTAATTTTAGCTCATGGTCTTTTAAAAAAGCATACTCAGCATAAATATTTCCGAAAGTTTTAAAGTTGTTTCTTTTGTCATTAGTAAAAAATGCTAAAGCAACCGGGTTACTTCCAAACTCATAATGATTATTATTATTATCCCAAGGGGTTTTGTAAAAAGGTAAATCGGTGAATGGATCATCATCAGAATAAGAAGGATCACTTTTATCTTTATAAACCGGAATAACAGGGGGTCTTATCAACGCATGGCGAATAATGCCGGGCGCATCGCCTTTAGAGGAAAGCTTGTCTTGTATAGCGTAAGAAAGCTGGAGGTTTGTTCCAATAGAAAAACGATCAGTCAAATCTGCATTAATATTTGTTCTGTAATTAAAGCGCTGGTATTGATCATTATTGTAAACTACAATTCCATCTTGTTTATAATATGCCGCCGACATAAGATATTGTACTTTTTCGCCACCGCCACTTGCTGTTAATTGCAGGTTTTGAGAATGCCCCAACTCAAACAACTCGTCCAGCCAATTCGTATTTGCAAAATCACTCCGGCCTTTGTCGGCCGTATATGGATTTGGAGTGCTATATCCTGAATTGTTCCATGCCTCTTCTACTTTATCCATATATTGAGAAGCATTGAGCATGTGCGGAAGATTGGTTGCTTTTTGAATACCGCTATAATAATTGATATCAAAATCAGACCTTCCTTTTTTTCCACTCTTAGTGGTAATCACAATTACGCCGGCAGAAGCGCGGGAGCCATAAATAGATGCGGCCGAAGCATCTTTTAATACCGTCATAGATTGTATGTCAGCCGGATTTAAGAAAGTTATATCACGCGAGGGAATACCATCTACTATGAAGAGCGGGCTATTGTTACCAATCGTTCCTTCGCCACGAATACGAATACTGATTTCTTCGCCCGGGGCGCCGGTGCTTTGTGTTACCTGCACGCCGGCCACCTGGCCCTGTAGTGCCTGGCTTACATCAGGAACCCTTCGCGATTGCAGGTCTCCCATATTTACAGAAGCGATAGCGCCGGTTATTGTTGCTTTTCGCTGACTGCTATAACCAACCACCACCACATCCTGTAAACTTCCTGATGCCGCCGCTAAAGAAACAGTAACAATGGAATTTTCCGGGATGGCTATGGTTTGCATCTCCTGGCCAACGTGACTGATTTGTAATTGTTTTATATTGGAAGAAATATTGATAGAAAAGGTGCCATCGGCATTTGTCACCACACCTTTTTTCTCCCCGACAGCAGTTACCGATGCGTCTGCTAAAGGTGTTCCGTCATTGGAGTTGGTGACTGTTCCTGTAATGGTTCGTTGCTGTGCCATCGTTTGTATAAAACAAGATAACATTAGCAATAAGCTGAAAATAAATTTTTCTTTCATAAGGAATCGTTTGGGGGTAAAAAGTAAAAGAACTTCTACAAGGTAGTGTAATCTATATCAATACTTAGAATGAATTCATTAACGCTGCATTTGAAATTTCTGCGGCTAAGTGAGCCACAACAAAAGGTATTTTTTGAAAAGTTTTATAAGTAATTTATTCTTCTTAATTAATTTAGAAATAATTCAAAAGAGCAGGCGGGGTTTTAAAGAAGCTGCTGGCGGGGGACGCTAACAGCAACGGACCAACGTAAATAGAAGTATTCAATTTTTTAATAATGCACTTTGAAAAAGCATACACTCGTTCAACTATATGAATTGCTTCCTGAGCATGAAAGAATAATAGTTGACGTATTGCGGCAAATAATAATTGAAAACCTGCCACCGGAATACAAAGAAAAAATTTCTTACAATGTTCCATTCTTTTATGGCAACCGTGGCATTTGTATTGTCTGGCCATCTACAGTTCCGCGTGGTGGAATTAAGGAAGGCGTTTTGTTAGGTTTCTGGTACGGCAACCAACTCAATGATGCCGACCGTTATCTTACGCACGGAACTAATAAACAAATCTTCTATAAGATTTATAAATCTCCTGAAGAAATTGATGAAGCGGCAATCGTGAAATTATTAAAAGAAGCTGTGAGAGTGGATACAATGAGATCTCCTGTTATTTTTAAAAAAACTAACGCTATGCCTTAAACGCGTTGCCAGTGCTCTCCATCATGAAAATCTTTTTCAATTCAAATCGTCATTGGCAATTGTTTATTTGTTTTCTTCAAACCACTTTACCATTGAAGGCATATTTTTCTCAAATCCACCGGGAATGTCGAAATTCAGCATTCCTGCTTTTTTATCAGTTCGATTTGCAAAAGTGTGGATTGTATTCCTGGGAATTCTGATGAGTGTTCCC
>JBDTMP010000380.1:0-1605 GCA_039934215.1 Ginsengibacter sp. | reverse complement strand
GTACTCATTTTTGAAATGTATTCTCTTTTTGTTGTAACGATTTTAATGTATTCCCGCTGACTTTCTATGTAAACAATTTCGGAGAATAAAATTTTCACCCTTTTTCTTTCTGCATTTAGAAATATAAAATCTTTTTCCGGGCTTTCATTGGGCTCTTGTTTTTCTGTTTGTGCAGTTTTTACTTTAGTTACTGCATTTAAAAAACGCTCAAAATCAAATGGCTTCAGCAGGTAATCAGTTACGTTTAAATTAAACCCTTCAACTGCATATTGATGATATGCAGTTGTAATAATTACTGAAGGAGGATGTGTAAGCGTTTTTAAAAAAGCCATGCCTTTTAATTTAGGCAAATGGATATCTAAAAAAATAAGATCAGTATTATTACTCCGTAGCCAGTCAGTTGCAAGAATAGCATCTTTAAATGTTCCCTGTAATTCAAGGAACGGCACCTGCAAAACATAATCCGACAATACTTTTGCTGCTAATGGCTCATCCTCTATAATAATGCATTTAATATTAGACATGGCTTGCAAGGTTAATTTTTAAAGTAGCGGTAAACACTGATTCACCCCTTTGAACTGAAAGATCAAAATCTTTATAGAGCAATTCGAGTTGTCTTCTCAGGTTGGCAAGACCGATATTTTCTTTTACATTTTGTTCTCCGAATATTTCTACAGAATTTTTTACAGTAAATGTTAACTGCCGTTGGTTTACTGAAAGATAAATATCTACAAATGGATTACCCCTGGTTTCAGAAGCGCCATGCTTAAAAGCATTTTCAACAAATGGCAATAGCAACAGCGGAGGCAAGGCTTGTTTCATGTCTTCAATGTCATACTTAAAACTGATATGTAACGAATCATCATAACGCAATTTTTCAAGATCAATATAGTCACTTATAATTTTCAATTCCTGTTCTATAGCTATATAATCTCCACCAGTTTCATACAGCATGAAACGCAAAATTTTAGAAAGGCGCAAAATTGATTCGGGAGCCAGGTCGCTCTTGTCTCTTGCCAATGAATAAATATTATTTAAAGTGTTGAATAAAAAATGTGGGTTGGTTTGTGACTTGAGAAAATTTAATTCTGCCTGCTGTTTCTCAATTCGTAATTGCTGTGCTGCTTGTTTTAATTTTATATAATTATAAGCATGTCTTATAATCCCAAAAAAGAAAACAGAGCCAACACTAAATCCCATCATGGCTTCTAAAAGGCTTTCTACTTTTTGATAGGATCCAAAAGGAGTATAAATATGTAAAGCAACTCCCAAAAATCGCCAGGCATATAAACCAAACGACCATAGCAGTACATAGATAAAGAAAAATAAAATACCAAGGAGAATATTTAAAATAATGGAACTTCTTTTACGTAGTATAAAAGCAATTGTATATTCAAAAAATATAAAATTGATAACTACAATATATACTGCCCGCCAAACATTATTAAGAAATGCCTGAAGAAAGGTACTATCGAAAGTTGAAGTGTCACTCCATGTCACTAGTAATAAATACGCACCCGCCATCTTCAGGTAAAATGTAAATCGTTTTATGTCAAATGATCTTTTAGTCATAATGCATGAAGCGATAAAGTTCGTCAAATCTTT
>JBDTMP010000379.1:0-4913 GCA_039934215.1 Ginsengibacter sp. | reverse complement strand
CCTACACGGTTATAAACTTTAAAATCAAGGTTATCTGCCTTATAAGCATTCACGGGGTAGAGATAATCATTCAGGCCATCACCATTAGGAGTAAACGCAGTCGGAACTGCAATATAACAGGACTTCAAGACCTTCATTGGGTTAAAAGCTGTATCATAACAGCCGATGTCATTTTTTACAACGAGGCGAATGTTATATATTTTTTCCGCCGACAAGAGAGGGTAATGCTGAGGCACTGGAGTTTGCAGATTACTTATCGTTCCATTCGCCAAATCCCAGTCGTATGAAACAATATTTCCTATACTCTTGTTGGCAAAAACTGCGGCATCTTCCGGACATAATATATTGGTTACTTCAAAGGCGGCTTTCAATTCATTACCTAAAGAAATCATTTGAGTTGCGGTATCGCTGCAAAAACCATTAGACACTGATAATACAATTTTTTTAGCGCCAAAGGTTTTAAAAATAGCGACAGGGTTTTGTTTTGTATCGGGGCCTGCATAATCAAGATTCCATAACCATTTATTAACTCCGTTTCTGCCATCGTGAGTGAGAGCAAGCGTATCAGCCGTACATCCCTGGAATATTTTATAAGTAAACGAAGCCGACACCGTATCTTTTATTGCAAAATTTAAAGCAGAGCCGGCAGGTGTTTCCTGGCTACATTCATCAATAATTGTATTGCCATCGGTTCCACGTACCAACTTAACCTGGTAATTTCCTCCATTCACTATTGCTCCGGCTAAAGTTATATTGATCACATTACTTACTCCAGTTGAGCAATTTCCTTTCGCACTATTTACTGTAACGGCTGATGGGCCTGTCACTATAAAATCACTTCCATCCGTCGCTATAGAACTGCATAATATATTTTTTTTGAAAATTAATTGCAAAGATTGTGGTGAACATTTCGGGGTTGTGAGGCTATCCATGGGAGTGGGCAAAAGAGGCAAGACATTAAAATCAATTGAATTATCAACGGGTATTTCGCGATCGCAATTGTCTAACAAGGTATTTCCATCTGTGCCATTTTTCATAGTCAATGTATAATTACCCGGAAGCAATGGCTTATTAAGAAAAAGAATAACTGAATCCATATCAAAGCCGGCGGCACACCTATTACCTGCAGCCGAAACGATCGTTGCTGTTGCGCCTGTAATCACAAAATCGCTTCCATCCTTTGCGAGGGTGCTGCATTTCATTTTTTTACTAAGCTTCACAGTAACATGACCGCCATCGCAGGCTGCATTCACATTATCCAGATCTGGCGGAACAGGATCAATAATACTCGCGGTGCCTCCCCCAAATGCAAGTGAATATCCGTTTTGTGAAGGAGTAAAGGTTGTGAAATGGCTAATCAATAAAATATACTCATGACCTATTTTTAATACAGGCATTTTACTAAAAGTAGGATAAGCATAACCTGCGCAATTTTCAAAAGAATTTCCTGATGCTGATGAACCTGTAACTCCCGGGTTGCCGGACCAATTACACGAAACAAATAAGGAAGCATCTGAAAAAACGTCATCAGGATTATGCCCTGTAATGTCGAACAATTGCCAGTCGTAATCATCATCCAGGTCGTTTGGAGTAATAACGAATCCTAATGTGCCGGGAGCAAAACAAGTGAATTTATACCAGAAAGGATTGAGATCTTTAAGACCATCCCGGGCACATGGGCCAGGTATAGGCCTGCCTCCGCAATAGGGCACGGTAGCCTGGCTAAAAGTATCGGTTCCACAAACAGGAAATGCAGTTGATGGATTTTGTCCCAGGGTTGTACACGTCTGGGCATTTAACTGAAGGCAAACCAATAAAATATTAAAAATTAAGATCCCGGTTTTAAGTCTCATACCCTCTATTGACTACCAAACATATTTAATCGCTGCAAACATAAAATCTTAATTCAATAATATTAAAATTGGCTTATTCAAATTCAATAATTCCGAACCTTTGAAAATCGTGAAAATTTTGCCTTGTGAGCTGCCAGCTTGAATACACCGGATAACGATCGTAATCAATACGATAGAAATTTGCCCGCCATTGAGTTCCTTTTGTTGGCGTCGCAGTCACGGTGGGCGCAAGCAAGGCATAAGGAATAAAAAATTCTGCGGTCCAGGTAAACCTGTTGCCGGCGGTATTTGATTTGTTGATATTAATGGCGTGCATAGTCTTGCGCCTCCCATCATAATGCCAGGGTTTCCAGCCCATCGCATTTCCCTTATTATTCAAAATCATGATAGGCAGCTCATAATTCAGAGGAGATAATTCATACTCAAAGTAGGCAGGTAAAGTTGTATCTGGCCGGAGAAATAATTCCACAACGTCTTCATTATACAAGGCGCCGTAATCTTCTTTTATCGTCGCTGTAATAGCGCTGTCTTCACACTTGTAGAGGCAATAAATACCTTTAGAAGAATATAAAATTTTAAAATTGGTCTCATACCGAAAATCTTTCTGAGCCAGCTGCTCTTCCGTCATTGACCAATTTTCATTACGAAGTATTTCAGGATCGCGTTGCGTAATCGCATGCCATTCCGCTTTATTCCATTCGGGAGCGCTCCCGTCACCGGTTATTGTAAAATCCTGCGAATGTTTTACAATCAAATTATTGCCGGATGCACCAGGTGTTTTTTGTGCAAAAAGAAATGGTGCAGAAAGCAGGTACACCCCAACAAAAAATAATAACCGCGCTATAGAATTCATCAGAAATGTTTAAACAATAATGGTATGAAACTATTTATTTTTCCATTCCCTACCGGCGATGTCTACCCGAAAACTTTCGATATTACCGCGATCCTGCAAAGTCACAAAAGCCGTACGCCCATCTTTGCCACCAAAAGCAATGTTGCTGGGTTTTGTGCCTTTCAATTTTACTTCCAGTAATAATTTTCCAGCAGGTGAAACTTTCGCCACTGTTCCCTTTCCATGTCTCGCAATGTAAAGATCGCCATCCACATCGCAACGCATGCCATCCATTCCAAAATCAGCGAACTCTATCAGCAATCTTTTGTTACTGATGGTTCCGCTATCTGAGAGATCATAAGCCCATACCTTACGTTGTACCGATTCATTTACATATAATTTCTTTTGATCGGGGCTTACTTCAATTCCATTTGTCGTGCCCATGCTGTCTTCAAGAATAGTCATCTTACCGTTTGTATCTATGCGCCAAATACGTCCCGTATTTGCTTTCCAGTTTGGATCACTTGCATACAACCTGTCTTTACTGTCAATAGCAATATCATTGGGCTGATTCATTGTAGAATCATGGGCATACACATTTATTTGTTTGCTGCCCATATCTACTTTTAAAATATTATGATTGGTATAATCCGCGATAAGCATTTCTCCTTTACTGTTAAAGCGGATACCGTTACCAACACTTCCATTTGGTAATTCAATAAAAATACTGCTGTCCCTGGCAGGTGTTATTTTTCCGATTGTTCCTTCTTTGGAATAGTTGACTGCATACAGGTTTCCATCGGCATCAACAGCAGGGCCTTCAGCGCCTGAAGTGAAACTATTTACTGCTGTAAAGTCTGATGACTTGTATAATTCGTCAGAACCATTTTCATCTTTTGTTGAGTTACACGCAAGCAAAATTATCAAGGTCAAAAATCCGGGGAAGAGAAATAATTTTTTCATGAGATTGTCTTTTTATGTGGCTTTTATTAAATCTAATTTTTATTTTTTACATAAATGGGATCTGCTATTCCATTTAAGTCATATACAATCCGGCCCCCTTTGATGGTCATGCCGCATTCAAACTTTTGTTTACCCTTTAATTTATAACCCGTCTTATCGTAAAAGCCAAAATCTCCTTGCTTCAAGTCAAGAATAGCAACATCGGCGATTGCGCCAACTGAAATATTGCCGAGCTCCTCATGTTTTATTACCTGTGCCGGTGTCCACGTACTTGCTTTGATCACATCATTTAATGGCATGCCCATCAGCAAAAATTTTGACATGATATCCAGTTCATTTTTCATAGAGGCATTCATGCTCCCGGTGTGCAGATCAGTGCTGATCGTGTTAGGATAAAATCCTTCTTTGATTGCAGGAATTGCCTGTGAAAAATTAAAACTGGCGCCACCATACCCCACGTCAAAGATAATTCCACGCTTCTTTGCATCCCATATAAACGGCTTCACCTTATGGGTTGCTTCATCGACAACAGTTTCTCTTACATTGCCATCCAATAAAGTATATGTGTGCGTGAAAATATCTCCCGGGCGGAGGTGTTTCATATACAATTCTTCAATAGATAAAGGAGGATTGGCTACGCCAAAGTCAACCATAACGGGCACGCCTGCCAGCTTACCGGCTTCTACCGCACGATCAACCGGAGTCCATTCAGCGCCTTCATAGTGAGCCACCTTAAAACCAACAATATAATCTTTGTACTCTTTTGCGACCATAGCACTCAATTTTGAATTCATATCATTTGTATCCTGCTCGTAAGCACCGCCGCGCATTCCTTCTCCAACGATATTTAAGAAAGCAAATACACGGGTTTGAGAATTATCTATAACATTTTTTTTGAATTCAGGAAAAGATTTCCAGCCTGCGCCTCCTGCATCGGCAACTGTAGTAACACCAACGCGGAAAGTAAACCCATCGGGGGCTACTGCCACCAAACCGTTACTAAGATAATGATCGGGCTCAGTACCAAAAAAGACATGCGCATGCAGATCAATAAGGCCGGGCGTTACAAACAAGCCTTTTGCATTTACTACCTGGGCGGCCTGCTTTGCATCAATATTTTTTGACAGCAACATTATTTTTCCATTGCTGATGGCAACATCCATTACAGCATCAATATTATTTTTCGGGTCAATAACATGCCCCCCTTTAATGACTATGTCGTAAGATTGCGAGCATACAACGCTGCCAAAAAAAATAAACAGGAG
>JBDTMP010000378.1:0-5537 GCA_039934215.1 Ginsengibacter sp. | reverse complement strand
GTCTTTTTGAACCGTTATATTTTTAAATCCATTTGCTTCTATCAGTTCTAAATAAATTGGTTTTTGAATGGCGCCTGCTACACAACCGGCATACATTTCTGCTGCCTCTTTTATCTGCTTTGGTAATTCACCTTCCAATACAATATCAGAAATGGAGAAATGACCGCCAGGCTTTAGCACTCTGTATATATCTTTGATCACCGCATCTTTGTTCGGCACCAAATTCAGCACGCAATTGCTTACAATTACATCGGCTGTATTCGCAGTCACAGGCATCTTTTCAATATCTCCCTGCCTGAACTCAACGTTATGAAAGCCTCTTACTTCTGCATTTTGTCTTGCTCTTTCAATCATTGCAGGTGTAAAGTCAATGCCAATTACCTTTCCTGTTTCTCCTGTCTCATGCCGTGCGATGAACGCATCATTGCCTGCACCACTGCCGAGATCAATTACTACATCACCTTGTTTGATCCTGGCAAATTGTGTCGGCAGTCCGCAGCCTAAACCCAGGTCTGCATCAGGATTATAGCCTTCTAATTTTGTATAATCATCAGCCATGATATTATACACTTCTGTTGTGCAAGAGCCAGAACCGCAGCATGAGCTTTGATTCGTTTCTTTGTCCTGTAAAGCAATTTCTGAATATTTTTGCTTTACCATTTCTTTTACGTTGTCCTGAGTTTCCATTGTATTTATATTTTTAAGTTATCGAAATATTACGATGATTGTTTCCAAAAAAAAGGTCAGCAACAATTACTGCCACCTTTGTATGTCTCAAACATTTGATTCAATACTGCCTGTGCCGCCTTCCATTCCTTTGCATCAATACAATAACAAACTTTTGCACCCTCTATTTCGCCGGTGATCAAGCCGGCTTCTTTCAACTCTTTTAGATGTTGTGAAACGGTACTTTGCGAAAGTGGCAATTCATCTACAATATCTCCACAAACACAAGCTTGCCTTTTTGTCAATAGATTTAAAATAGCAATCCGTGCAGGATGGGCCAAAGCTTTTGCAACTTTTGCAAGTTTGTTTTCTTTTACACTGAACTCGTATGATTTAGTTGCTCCCATTTCTTACCGCAATATTACGATAAGATATTTAAATAATAAAATTTATTTCGAAATAAAATTTAGTCTGCCAACATTTTCGCGTGCATTCCAGTTGTCGTAGTTGTATGCCGTAGACACTACCGGTTTGTATAAAAATATATTTTTACAATTGTGTCTTGCTACATAGTGGCTACCATATAATAGTGGCGTACCTACGGCACGTGAAAAAAATCCTCGAATTGCAATTGCTACAAAGGGGAAGTCCCTAATGGGGCAAAAATCACTGCGACAATTTGGAATTTACCCACATTTTCCTTCACAGTATTTTTTGATTTATTTTTTTGAACTTCGCCGGCAACCGGAGAGAATAATGAACATTGAAATACAAAAATTAAGCGGTCATGATATTGATAAATTTGAAAAGCTTATCCGGCTTTTTGAAAATGTTTTTGAAATGGAAAATTTTACAATGCCATGCAGGAACCACTTACAACAATTATTAGAGCAAGATAGTTTTTTTGTCTTTGTTGCACTGGCATCTCATGATATTGTGGGAGGTTTAACTGCTTATACTTTGCAGCAATATTACTCCACATCACCGTTAGTCTATGTTTATGATCTTGCCGTTAAGAAAGAATTTCAGCGGCGGGGAATTGGCAAAAATTTAATGACAGCTCTTACAACTTATTGCATCGGGCTTGGCATAGAAGAAATTTTTGTACAGGCAGATGCAATCGACGACCACGCAATTGAATTTTATCATTCAACCGGGGCCACTGCGGAAAAAGTAATTCATTTTTATTATCCGCTCAACAAGAAACAAACGTGATATTAATAGGGTGCATCTTAAAAAAGAATGATCGTTTATAAATGGAATTGTTTTCGACAACTTTGCACCAGGCGAAAGCGAAAGTCTTATTGAATAAAACAGAAATGCAGTTAATAATTTTTATTGTAAGCGTACTTATTATAGGAGGGTTTTTATTGATTGCGTTCCGGAAAAAATCACAACCCTTACAGCCGGATGACGATGTCAAAAAAGAAATTCTCCTGCAGCACGTTTTGTTTTACCAGCACTTACCGGAAGAAGAAAAGATGCGATTTGAAAAAAGCATAAAAACATTTTTGCAAAAAATAAGAATTACAGGAATTAAAACCACTGTAGAAGATGTTGACAAGGTTTTCGTAGCTGCAGCCGCTATTATTCCCATCTTTGGGTTCAAAGATTGGGAGTACAGGAATATTCATGAAGTGTTATTGTACCCGGCTTCTTTCGACCATGAATACAAGCTGGAAGGAGAGGATCGCAATATATTAGGTATGGTAGGCGCCGGCGCCATGCAAAATGTTATGCTGCTTTCACAGCACGATCTGCGGGCAGGTTTTTTAAACCACAGCGATGCATCCAACACCGCCATTCATGAATTTGTACACCTGGTAGATCAGTCTGACGGGTATACTGATGGCGTACCGGAAACATTATTGCCACATAAATATGTACTGCCCTTTCTGAAACGCATACACGAAGAAATACAAAAAATCCAATCGGGCCACTCCGATATCAACGCCTACGCCGCCACCAATGAAGCAGAATTTTTAGCCGTGGCGGCGGAGTATTTTTTTAAACAACCGGAGAAGATGCAGGAAAAACACCCGGTGCTTTATGAATTGTTGGAGCAGGTTTTTATGAGGAAGGGATAATGGATTTCAATTTTCTTTTTATGTCAGGTGTTAGAAGATTGATGATAAAGTGTTGTGCGAAAACCTAAATTGAAATTTTAATTTAAAATGGCAATACAACACACATGTCTGGCTAGAATTATAAGTTTCGATCTTCTTTTTATTGTCCAATTTCAAAACGCAATCCTGTCACATCGCCTCTACACACAATAAACCCTGATGAGGACTTGAAGCATAAATTCTTCTTCTGCGGTGCTGGCGTCTTCAACACCCACTTCCCCCCACAATGTCTCTTTTTTGAAAATAATATTGGACTATATTTGGGTCGAGTATTAAAAACCATAAAAACGTATAACATGCCATTATTTACTGGTACCTGGAAAATTAATATAAATGGCTCTGAAGGAGATTTAAACATTACCTCCCTCGGCGCCGATGGTTTTATAAACGGTACAGTTCTAAACATACCCTTTAGAGGTTTTTGGAATGAATCAAGCCAAATGATTTTTTTTGAAAGTATTACTCCTATTGTTGTAAGCGGAGGTGGTACATTTGGGGGCGTAGCAACAGCATCCGGCGCGGTTTCGAGAGCTCAGTTTACCGGGTACTTATTTCCTACTCCTCCTTTGCCTAATGCAGGGGCAGATTTAAAATGGACTTTAAGTGGTCATGTAACAACTGCGCCAACAGATGGCTTTGTTGCTGTTCAACCAAATTCACATAGAATTACTTTTGGTTGGTTTGCCCAGGTTACGCAGGTTATTTAGTGTTCATCATAATTGCTTTTAAATTGAATTGTATTTTAAGGAGCAATGTTATTTTAAGATGAACTGCGTTTTATAATATGATCAAAATATGCAAAAAGATTAAGTTGAGAAATTAAAGGAAAAATCATTTAGGTTATGAGAAAAGCATTTTAAATTTAAAAGCTGGTCTTACTTTCCTGAATATTGTTTGAAGAACACGCCACGGAAAAGGAAAATCTTTCAATTCAAAACTCATATTTCAAAATTATTCAATCACCGGTTCCATACAACCGGCCACTACGTGACAAATGATCTGCTGGTTATCTTTCTACAAACAGGGAAGCCCCTGATGGGCAACGTCATTAAGTTAAGGATTTGAGCCACATAGTGGCTACCTGTTTGTAGATAATAATAACGCAAGCGGGATAAGACTCCGTAGGAGTCTCCATAAAACAGGCGGCTCCTACGGAGCCAGGTTACATTATTTTTTGTTATTCTATAAACAGGATGCTCCTGACGGAGCTTAACTTAATGACATTGCCCGTTGGGGCTAAAAGTTTAACCAAAGAATTCAATTCAGCAAAAAAGAAAAATAACCCACAATACTCGTTTTACAATATGGATCGGCAGGCAAAAAGCGTTTCAGCGTTTCCGTTGTCCGTAAGAATAAACTATTTCTTTTCAAAAAAAGCTCGTGCTTTTTTCTCCTTTTCCTTAAAAAGCCAATGATCAAAAGTTATTTATTAAATTCATGCTCCGCAAAAGCAGATCCATCAACATGAAAAATATTAATACCATCAAAGTCAATTTTAAGGGAGGCATTATTCCGCATATAGGTCTTTACAATATTCTGCTGGCAGCAGGTAAATCGGGCCTTCTTTATGTAAGGTTTGGCTTACGCCAGCAACTTCTGCTCGATATAGAAATAATAGAAGTGCTGGATAATGTAACTGCGGAACTTGACATGCTCGGCATTAGCTATGAGATAAATAAAGAAGACTTTCCAAACATCATAAGTTCTTACCCGGCTGAAGAAGTATTTATTATTAACACCTGGCTTGATGCCAATGTGTATCATGAAATTTTTGAAGCGATTAATTACAGGCCACGGTTAAAAATAAACATCAGTGATACCAACCAGAGTTTTACGCCACTGCTAACAGGTAATATCAATTGGGTGGCGTCGCCTGTTGAGCCGCACTTCTGGCATTTATTTATCCGGTTTCCAAAAACAAATATTGTGTACGAATGGCAAGATGTTGTTGCCACAAAAGATATAGCAGGCATGTCGCTGCACATAGAAAAAACAATACTGCAGGACAGTGAAAAATTCTATGATAATAATGACGCCAGCGGCGATGAATTATATCAGAAAGTAACGACGAACACATTCAATACCAAACCCGCCGGTGGTTCGCTGGCGCTACCTCCTTTCAATCTTCCTTATTATGAAGGATTGAACCGCTACAATGATAAATATTGGTTGGGTATTTACCGGCGGGATGAATTATTCAGTATAGAATTTTTAAAGGCAGTGTGCCAGCTTTGCATCAATACGCAAAGCGGGCAGTTGTGCTCCACTCCGTGGAAAACGATTATCATAAAAGGAATCGCAGAAGCAAACAGGAATGACTGGAACCACCTCCTGGATAAGTACCAGATAAATATACGGCATGCTGCAAATGAACTCAACTTCCAGGTGGAAGATAACAGCCCGGAAGCATTGAAACTAAAGCATCACCTGGTGAAGCATCTAAATGATGATGATACAAGAACGTTTGGTATTTGCGTCGGAATAAAGACCCGGAAAAAAAGTGAAGTTTTCAGCAACATACTGGTGCGCCGCAAAGCCTTGTTCACGATTGGAAAATGGGGCTTTTTTTACACTTATGATATTTTATGCGCCAAAGAATATAACCCGAACGAACGCACCGATTTTATATTTAGCAGCGGTAATCCAAAAGTTGTAGTGGCCGAGCAACTGCGCCGCGCCGTTCTTTCTTTTTATAATTATCCTGCTAATGATGATGAAGACGGATCAACATGGAATGAATAATTT
>JBDTMP010000377.1:0-2502 GCA_039934215.1 Ginsengibacter sp. | reverse complement strand
TAATTCTATAAGAACGGACATGAACAAGCTAAAAAAAATAACGGCAGTTGTATAGGAATAAATAATTTTCATCTTTGCAGAAATAACAGAAGCCGGAACCCACAACCTCGAAGCCTGCCCCGGGCCGCCCAAAAACTTCTTGAGAAGATCCGCCTCTGTCATGTAAGGATGCGCCCGCTTTAATGAATCTCCCAGGGGCATAAAATTATTCCCTTTAATATAATAAGCCGCCTTGCCGCTGAAGCCGTTGTAAAGAAATGTATTTGATTGAAAATAATAAATGTGAAAGGCAAGCGCCACGATAAATAATATAAAAAGCGAAATACTAATGAGCTGTAACCGCGATCTTATTTTATGCTGCACTTTACTTTTTAATAACGATAACACAAGCATAGCACTCACCAATAAGCTTAAGGCTGCAATTACTATGTATTGAAATCGCAATGAATGAATTCCAAATATGCCCGTAGTTAGCGCCACTAATAAAGTACCTGTTACAATCATTAAAAAAATCCTGTACCGCAGAATTTTATTTAAAAAAGGTTTACCACCGTCATCATAAATGTGCTTGTTTTTAATCGCTTCGGCAAGATGCTTAATGTCATAATCAAAATTAGTTTCACTTACCGAAATGGATTGCTTTAGCAGCAATGGTGCAAGGCTCGCAGGCAGCAGAGATTGAGACGGCATTGTAATATTATCAAAGAGAATGGGTATCACCCGAATGTTCCTGTTCAATGCGGTTTCTATTTCAATCCTCAAAAGGTCTTCAGGATTCTGCAATCTTTGCCGGCCATTATCATCCTGGGAATTCACCCAGTTTTTACCGATGATGACCAGCAATACCTGGCATTTTTTCAAAGCTTCACTTATCACTTTGCGGTAATCTTCACCGGCCTTTATTGTATTAAAATCTTTAAATATTACTTTTCGTGGAAAATAATGAGAAAGCCTGTCGTATAATAGCTGGGTATTCCACTTGCTGTCTTCTTTGCGATAGCTTATAAAAATGTTAGTTGACATAAATCATACAATCAATATTTTTCTCCCACAAAGACACAAAGGCCACATAGTTATTTTAGCTGTACTCGTGGCGGCTTTGTGGGAAATTTTTTACAAAAAAAAACAAACTTTGTTCAACCCTTATGGTAAAAGAAAAACCAACCGGTAAGTAGGATGGCGGTCAATCAAACTCATGATGGTCCATTTTTGATCCGGGTCTTTTTGTGCATCATATAAATCCTCCGTTGCTGAGAATACCTCCTTCGACCTCGGATCTGTAATGGTAAATTTAAATCTTGCCGGTGCAAAATAACAGTGTACCGTAGACGCAGGGTCCGGAATGTGCTCCCATGCATCAACATCATCCGCCAATGCAGGTATCGCGTATGAAACATCATAGGTTCCCATTTCCGGATCCTTACTTCCGCTTTCTACAAGACTCCTGCGAAAAATATAAATATTGAATTTACGGGGATCATCATCGCTTAAAATGCTTTTATATTCTTCATCATTACCCGGCGAAGGGTTGTAAGAAGCCAGGGAATAATTGAAGGCTTCATGATAAAAAAAAGAATTGTCCCACGACTGTGGTATTCGTAATTTCCTATCAGTAATGCCGGATAAAAGAATATTCATATCCGCCATCAAAGAATAAATCTGCTTTATATCTTCGCCGGAAAGCGTGGAGGTATTATTACATTTTGTAAGTACTTTATTAAGCGCATTGGTTTCCATCGTAAGCGTTGAAACCGTTTTTCTGCTGGTACGCTTAATTTTATCCATAGCCCGTTTATTGAGATCAGTAAGCGCTGGCAACAGGCTTTTTATTAAAGAATAATTTCTTTGATCTGCCGCGTCAGAAACCTCAAAACCGGTAGCATTAAAAATATTGGCGAGCGAATCCAGTTGCAAAGCCGCACCCGTAAAAATATTATTTACATTTCCATCAGGGTCTTTGTCTATTTTGAACTGCTGGTTCACTGATCTGTTACTCCTGGAATCAGGCTCAGGGAAATCCGGTAGAACGAGCCTGTAGTCGCTCATCACCGTTTCCTTATTGGCAAGCCCTGGATTTAATAACCGGATCAATTCCAAAGCATCATCATTTACGTAAATTTTTTGCAATCGCAATACCGAGCCCACGTATGTATTCGTCTCAACCGGCACAGGCCTTACCGTATCAATGGGCACATATCTCCGGGGAGGCTTGTTAGTATTGCTTTCATCATTATTATTATTATTATCATGTGTTGGGTTGTTATTTGTCGGGTTGGTTTCAACAGGCACGCGTGGCTTTGGCGTAGTATCAGTCCTGCTTTGGTTTACTTTAGGAACCTTCATCATTTTATAGTCAGGCAAGGTTTTCTTAACCGTAGAATCTCTCCTGCTTTGTGCCGCAAGGTGGGCACCGGGAGCAAATAAAATGATGGATGAGAATAAAAAGATGGGGATAAATTTCATAATTGAAAATGTCTTTTTATTTTTTAAATTTTCTTTGGA
>JBDTMP010000376.1:0-4326 GCA_039934215.1 Ginsengibacter sp. | reverse complement strand
TAGAAAGTTTACGTAAAATTACTATGATTAGTAAAAAAAATATATTTTCTTTATCGCTTAATCTACCTTGATGAAAGTATCTATTATCACCGTAACATTCAATTCTGCCACGTATTTAACCGACTGCATTGATTCTGTAAGAAGCCAGGACCATGAAGATATTGAGCACATAATCATAGATGGTAAATCCACGGATGGAACCGTCGGCATTATACTTGAAAATGAAGCGTATATTTCCGAATGGATATCCGAGCCCGACAGGGGGATGTATGATGCCATTAATAAGGGGATCGCTCTTGCAACGGGTGACATTATCGGTGTTCTTAACAGTGACGATATGTTTGCTTCCGCAGATGTCATTTCCCAAATAGTAAAATGCTTTATACAAACAGGAACCGATTCAGTATATGGCGACCTGGTATATGTAAATGCCTACAATACCAGTAAAATATTCCGGTACTGGAAAGGACTTCCTTATAACCGCGCCCGCTTTAAAACAGGCTGGATGCCCGCCCATCCGACCTTTTATATTAAGCGAAGCCTTATTGAAGAACATGGCCCTTATGAAAGTCATTATTTCAGCGCCGCTGATTATGAATTTATGGCGCGTTATTTATACCTGCTAAAGGTAAGTTCGCACTACCTTCCCAAGATGATCGTGAAAATGCGGAATGGAGGCATCAGCAATGGAAACATTTACCGGAGGCTGAGAGCTAACCGCCGTGACTACCTTGCGATGAAGAAAAATAATATACCTTTTCCATTTATCGTTTCCATCCTTAAGCCTCTTTCAAAAATTCCGCAGTACTCAAAAAATCTAAACCAAAAAATCCTCAATAAAAATAAAGAGAACGCCCTTATCGTGACTTCTGTTTCGTACTTTCGTAAGGCCGAATATCATTCAAAAATACCGGGTTGAGTTTTTTTTCAAAAAAAAATAAGGTTGTTACCGCTGATTACCGTTTTGCCAACATCGTGCAGGATATCCATTCCCATATACTGCCCGGGCTCGATGATGGTTCACCTGATATAGAAACGTCATTACAGCTCCTAAAAGCCTTATCGGACGCAGGTATCAAACGCCTTATATGCACACCGCATATTATTGCCGATATATACAGGAATACGCCCGCTACCATTAACGCCGCCCTGGAACTTTTAAAAAAAGCCTGTTTGAAAGAAGGCCTTGATACGGAAATAAGCGCAGCGGCGGAATATATGCTGGATGATCATTTTATGGAATTGCTTAGAACAAAGCAACCGTTGCTCACTTTGCGAAAAAATTATATTCTCACGGAACTCTCTTATGCCACACCACCCAATAACCTTGAGCAAATCTCCTTTGAAATAAATATAAATAATTACCAGCCGTTGATGGCTCACCCCGAGCGCTATTTTTACTACCACGATAATTATGACACTTACTACCGGCTTAAAGACCTGGGATTTTTTCTACAGGTAAATCTTCTCTCTCTTACCGGGCACTATGGCAAAACAGTTATGAAAGCCGCCCAATTCCTTTTTAAGAATAATCTTGTTGACTTTGTCGGTTCTGATCTGCATCATGCAGGCCACCTGGGTTTACTCACCAATGAACGCAACCTGGGCATTATTCAGAAATGTTTGGGAGAAAGAATTTATAACCAATTTTAGAAACATAAGCTCCTTACCCCGACGCGGGACTAAGATCAAATCTCTCTGGTCCTTATGAAGCAAGTCGACGAAAAGAAACTCACTAATCTCCTCACAACAGGGTGAAATGTTGCGACTCCTTCTCTCCGGGAAAGGTTTTTGTAGAAACTTCCAACGACACAATCATACAATGGGAAGGGTTTATCTTTACATTTCATGAAGCATCTTTTTACTCTTAATAAATATTTCTGGAAATACAGATGGCTGTTCCTGATGGGGATCGTATTTATCGTGTTGTCCAACTATTTCAGGATACTGGCGCCGCAGGTTACCAAATATGTTTTAAATACAGTAGAGATCAGCCTTCAGAAAAAGGTCACGCCCATAGACGAAGAAATAAGAACCAATTACGACCCGATCGTAAAAAGCTTTTTTATAAATAAGCTTGATAACAGGCATGCTTCGTTTAAAACCAAAATACTGTATTCAGGGATTATACTGCTGGTGCTGGCGCTTATCAGTGGATTTTTTATGTTCCTGATGCGGCAAACAATTATTGTAATGAGCAGGCATATTGAATACGGGCAGAAGAATGAAATCTTCAATCACTACCAAAGCCTGGATACCAACTTTTACAAAACTCATAATACAGGTGACCTGATGAGCCGTATTTCAGAAGATGTAAGCCGGGTACGCATGTACACAGGGCCAGCCATCATGTACCTGATCAACCTCGCGGCCACCATCGGTTTTTCAGTATCCTATATGTTTAATGAAAATAAGGAACTTACTTTTTATGTTCTTTCGCCATTGCCCATTCTTGCCGTCACTATTTATTATGTAAATAACATCATCAACCGCAAAAGCGATAAGATACAATCCCTGCTTTCTGATCTTACTACCAATGCCCAGGAATCTTATTCCGGCATAAGGGTAATCAAATCTTTCGTGCAGGAAAAAGCAATGCTTGGCTTTTTTGAAAATAACTCGCAGGCGTACAGGAGCAACGCTATATCACTGGCAAAAACAGAAGCCATCTATTTCCCTTCCATGGGTTTGATGATAGGAATCAGCACGCTGCTAACGATCATGATTGGGGGTTTTTATGTAATTGATGGGAGCATTAATATCGGTGTGATCGGGGAGTTTGTAATGTACATTCTTATGCTCACTTTTCCGGTGATGGCAATAGGGTGGACGGCGAGTATGATACAGAGAGCGGCGACCTCACAGCGAAGGATAAACGAATTTTTACACACGGGGCCAACTGTGCAAAATAAACCATCCGCAAAAAAGGTCACACTCAGGGGAAACATAGAATTCAGGGATGTGGATTTTGTTTACCCGCATACGGGAATACATGCTATAAAAGATTTTAACCTCACCATAAAAAAGGGGGAAAAAGTAGCGATCATCGGAAAAACAGGCGCCGGAAAATCCACCATCGCACAACTAATGTTGCGGATGTATGATCCGCAAAAAGGAAAGATATTATATGATGGTCTTGATGTGCAGGAAATAGAACTCGGTTCGCTCCGGTCACAAATAAGTTATGTGCCACAGGATGTATTTTTATTCAGTGATACCGTGGAAAATAATATTGGATTTGCATTAAAAAATGCAACCAGCGAGATGGTGGCCGAAGCTGGAAAAAATGCAGCGGTAGCCAAAGAGATCGGGCAGTTTCCTCTTGGCTATGCCACGATGATTGGAGAACGCGGGGTAACGCTTAGCGGTGGGCAAAAGCAAAGAATCTCCATCGCCAGGGCGCTTATCAAGGATCACGAGATTGTAATATTTGATGATTGCCTGAGCGCAGTGGATGCAAAAACAGAAAATGAAATTATAGGCAATCTTTATAACTTTTTACATGAAAAAACAGCTGTAATTATCACACACAGAATATTTTCACTTTTTAAATTCGATAAGATTATTGTATTAAAAGATGGCGCTATTTCAGAGTCAGGAACGCATAATGAATTACTTGCGCAAAACGGGCTATATGCTGAAATGTATATCAACCAACAAAAGCAGGAAAAAAAATAAAGCCGGTAATATTCTAAAGACCCATTTATTTTGCTAATTGAAAAACAATTTTATCTTTGCTTCAATTGAGAATCAGATAGCTAATAACATAAATTTACAAAAAGTGGCGTACGAAAATAATGACAAAAAGATGGAAAGTGTTTACAGCCAGCGCATAAGAGCTGGAAAAAGAAGAACGTACTTCTTTGATGTAAGGGAAACCCGTGGTAATGATTACTATTTAACCATAACCGAGAGCCGGAAAAAATTCAATGAAGATGGTTATGACCGGCACAAAATATTTCTTTACAAGGAAGATTTTAACAAATTTCTTAAGGGCATGACGGAAGCGATTGATTTTGTAAAAACTGAACTTATGCCTGACTTTGATTTTGACGCTTTCAATCATGAGAACACTGACAATTACGAAGGCAATGCTTATCAGCCTAAAAAAGAAGAAGAAGCCAAAGATATAACAGAGGAAAAGACCGATGAGGCGCCCACAGGCATTGCCGCCGCCGCAACTCCTGAAATTGAGCCAGAGCCAAAGATAGACCCACCTGCGGAGCCGGATGAAAATGTTTCGCCGGATACAGATAGCTCACACAAAGATGAAGAAGTGGATAAGTGGTGATAGGGTGAAATGATTTTGTAAAGGATCCTCTCAGT
>JBDTMP010000375.1:0-3226 GCA_039934215.1 Ginsengibacter sp. | reverse complement strand
GCCCATATATTTTCAAAACTGCGAAAAGGGGAGTGGCTGCGGCGCAATGATTTTTCACTTAACAATAAAGCACTGAAGCCGAGGTCGACTCTTATATAGGGTTCAATAATAAGTGCGTTTCTATATTTCACACTGTTAGGAATATTGTAGCTCATGTTGCTTCCATATATCATATTCAAATGCACCCTGAAATTTTTATTCGTGCTTAAATAATCCTGGAGAAATAGTCCTAATGTCAGCAGGCGATCCGTTGGCCTTCTTACAAAACCTACATCTGTTCTTATCGAATCCGCAGGAACCTGGTCTTGTGTTTTTGATGTGATAATTTCGCCCGCTGCATTTTTATAAGTGTAATAAAAATCATTGTTGAGATCTTCTTTTGTACGGCTTATACCGATGCTGAGCCAGCTTTCTGCATCTTTTACAAGCTCGGTAAAAATCCTGGTTTCAATGCCTGTTGCATAAGCTTTAGCGGAATTTTCTCCATAATAACGTATGCGTACATTATCAACATCGTAAGGAACTACATCGGTAAGTGATTTGTAATAAGCTTCTGTTGTGATACGAAGCGGACGGTCTCCGGCAGGCAGATTGTAATCGAAGCCTGCAACAAACTGGACACTTTTCTGGCTTTTAAGATCCTGGTTTATTGAGCCATCATATCTTCTGAGTTCGCGGTAGAATGGCGGCTGGTCATATACTCCGGCGGCGACTTTGAAAACTATATCCCTTTTCCAGTTTGGCTTATAGCTTAATTGCGCCCGCGGGCTCAAAATAAATTCTTTGTTAAGTGAATTGTAATTGAATCTTACTCCTGCCTGCAACGTAACATCTCTAACGGAATTGCCTAAACGAATATTGTCCTGCACATAACCACTGTATTTATCAACTGTAAGATTTGATTTTGATTTCAACACATTACCGAGGTTAAGTGCAGCAGGATTGTATGGTAAAGAATATCCGGCGCTATCCTGGTATTCCCATTCGTTGAGCTTGTCATTTATTAAAGTATGATCTATGCCTGCACCCCACTGAACAAAATGTTTTCCCTTATCAAAACTTCCTTTGTGGCTTATATTATATACTTCAATGTTTAGTTTGTTGCGGGCGTAGTTTTGAAATATGCCGGCTCCAAGCGGACTTGTTATCTGTCCAAATGCCGCGCTGCTTTTATCAAAATTCCTTTCGCCAAAAAGATAAAAGCCGGTGATGTCAAAATTCTCGTTTTCATTATCAGCATAATGGCTGGCCATCCATTTTAATTTAACCCGGTTGTTTACTGTTTGGTTAAGACTTAAGCCAATGAGATTGGTGTTATAATTATCTTTTTCCTGTCCTTCAAAAAATATATCAAGCCCAATGTTGGCGGTAAACAGCGGAGAAAAAACCGCGGTTGATTTTTGAGCGGATTCAGGAACCAGCGTAAATTTAGATCCTGAAATAATTCCTAATAAATCAAGCTGTAATTTTTGAGAAATTTTATAACTGATAAAGGCCTGCAGATCTGCTGCTGAAGGAACATAATTCCCTTTCACTTCCTGGCTGCTTAAAAGATTTTTATTTGTTTTGCTGCGCACCCCAAAAAGCCAGGTAAGCTTTTGATTTTTAGAAGTGCCTTCAAAATGGAAGCCCTGCTCCAGGAGGCTTATATAAGCGGAGCCGCCAAACGCAACTGGTTTTTTATATTGTATATCAAGAACACTGCTTATTTTATCTCCATACTTTGCCTGGAAGCCGCCATTATAGAAATTGATGTTTTTTGCAAGCTCTGGATTTATAAAACTCAGGCCTTCCTGCTGGCCATTCCTTACGAGATACGGGCGATAGATTTCGAAATCGTTTATATAAATAAGATTCTCATCATAATTACCGCCACGCACCGAATATTGAGAAGTAAGCTCGTTATTGCTGCCGACCAATATTTTAATAAGACCTTCAACGCCTCCTGTAGCGGATGGCAATGTAACAGCGTTTTTGGGATTTATTTTTACCAGCCCGGTTTCTGTTCGTTCTTTATCGTCACTGATCACAACGGTCTCAAGTGTTTTTCCGCCGCGGCCAAGCTTTATCGTTAGTTGTTCTTCTTCACCATCGCTCAGGTAAAAGTTTTTTTGCTCATCCCTGTAACCGGAAAAAGAAAACACCAGGGCGAATGCTTTTTCTGCAGGAACTTTTATGTGATAAGTCCCCGAATCGGATGATATGACGCCTGTTTGTTTTCCAAGAATCGTGATGCTTACACCGGGCAGTGCATTTTCATTTTCGTCGATTACTTTACCGGATACATATGCCTGCTTCTTTTGTGAGAAGCCGGAGAATACTGTGAACAGAAGTAAGATGAAAACAGTTAGTTTCATGGAGTGAAGATAATATTTTAGGTATTACATTTAATATCCGCTTCATTTCAATTTTATTATTTTTGAAAAATGCGAACCCTTTTTTTATTTACACTTTATATTGTTTGCCTGCTACCGCTTTGCTGCAATATGCCCGAGCCTAAAAATGAAAAGCTCGTGGACCAGCCGTTACCTGAAAGAAAAGATGCTTTTCACCAGCTTTGTCAATATTGGGAAGTCGCTGATGCCGAACGGCCGACATACAGGGATCTTAACGAACACAAGGACGCGGTTTATAATATTCCGGGAATCGTTTTTATGACCGATTCTACATTTCTTGAAAATCCTAAGGCCGCCATGCGGTATGGAAAGTTTGCATTAAAAGGGAAAGAAATTAACGCCCAATTTGATGATGGTAAAAATTCGGTATATACTATACAGGAGAAGCAGGGAAATACGATGACGCTGAAGCGCTCAGAAAAAGATCAGTCAACGATTCTTTATTTAAAGGGTTCAGAAGTTTTTTGGCCTGACGCAAATAAAAACCCCTACAATAAAATAAATAGTGAATGGAGAACAAAGCCAAATAAACGGGAGAGTGAAGTTGAATTAAAAGAGAGACTGAAAGGCTGCATTCAATTCTATCAATATTTTTTTACAGGCTATGTGGAAAGTAAAAGTACCGAGATAGATTTTTCCGGACTGCCATCCTGCTTCAAATGGTACCAGGGCGGAATTTTTGTACAGAATGAAAAAAAGCTGGATAAAAAATGGATTGATTGTTTTTATTCAGAAGACCAGGCCTTGCAGGCACGGCAAATTATCGAAGATGCGCTTTCAAAAAAATATGATTGGGACACCACAGAAAGAAACTGGATAAAACAACTGGT
>JBDTMP010000374.1:0-4419 GCA_039934215.1 Ginsengibacter sp. | reverse complement strand
AATTTGGTTTGTGATAATATCATTACGGCCCGGCTTTTATGCCGGGTTTTTTTATTGTAAGTGGCCAGTGTTTTTTTTCGAATGTTTCTTTTCAGAAAAGTTATAAGTCGTTTGAAAAATTTCTTTGAAAATTATACAACGCAATAATTCCGAAAGCATGTTTCATGTTTTCTATACCGTTAGTCTAAATGATTTATAAATTCCACTACCTCGTGTATCATTTCTTCAAGCTGCGGAGTTGTTGCTTCAAAAGGATGTTTCGTATTAAAAGTATGTGTGGCTCCGGGTATTATTTTGAGAGAAGAATTTTTGTTAGTGTCTTTTATCCATTCATATTTTTGCCGGCCATGTTCAACAGAAACCGCCTCATCATTTTCTCCGTGAATAATTAATATTGGTGTTCTGAGTTTTTTTAATTCTGCTTCTACGTTCCATGCTGACTCACTCTGTAAAACCTCGTTCAAAAATTCTTCGCCCTGCGGTAGTAATTGATTGGTGCGATTGTTCTTTTTAAAATATACTTTATCATGTTTCCATTCTTTCAGTATTTCTGCGGGCCAGAAATTTAATTCCTTTACTGTGCTTATTAAAATGATACCCGTGATGTTTATGTTTTCATTCTGTGCTTTTGATGCTGCAAAAATTGCCGGTACGCCGCCAAGACTGTGGGCTAATAAAAATATATTAGAATGATTTTTTAATTTTTCTGAATAAATATCGTGTAACACACACATTGTATCTTCCACTTCAAGGCGCATACAATTTTTCTCATACATATCGAGGTCGTCAAAATAATCGCTATCTCCTTTGATGCCACCGTGGCTGAAATTAAAACTATAACTTGATATGCCCTTAAGTGCAAGGCTTTCCTGAATGTGGGGAAACATTCCATAATTATAGAAGCCGTTGTGGCCATTAATAATAATAACTAACGGTGCATCCTCTTTAGGCGAAATAAAAATTCCCCCGACAATACCATTCAAATGCCTGAACGAAAGTTTTTCTTTATTCATTCGGAAACTTTGTTCATTAAAGTTCTGCAATTTTCAGTCAAATATTATTCTGAATTCTTATTCTCACTTTTGTATCTAATAAAAAAGCTCCTGCATTTCTGCAGGAGCTTTAATAATTTTAATGCCGGGGTTTCAGTGGTTTTTCAGGATTAAGTGTAGCCTTTTTCAAGGCAGTTTTCATTGGGATATTATATTTTTCTGCGGGTATTGAATTAAAAAAAAGAAGTTGACTGATATTGGATTTTGTTTTGGTTTTTCCTGGATTGGGAAACGGTTCTTTTCAATGGATTTGGATTTTGCGATTAATGTTTGTTGAACATCAATCAACTTCTATTACAAAAGTACACTTGGTTCAGATGCCCTACAAGAGCAGGATTGCTTAATTATGTTTGTATTGAAATTACTGCGGCTATAGTATTTCTACGAATTGGCAAAAGGATAAAATCTATTTCAGGAATTTTGTTCCTTTTACCTGCCTCAAAAAAAACTCCCGCATTTCTGCAGGAGATTTCCGGGGAAAAACTTGATTGCGGGGTTTAATTAGTTTCCCGTGGATTAAAGGTTTAGGCTACTTTCATGGATCATTTATTCTTCTCGGGTATTGGATGTAAATAGAAGTTGACTGATATTGGTTTTTGATTTTTCAGGATATTGCTCGGTTTTTTTGGATTTTGGATAGTGATTAATGTTTGTCGCATCAATCAACTTCTGGAACAAAGATAAATCGCTGTATATTTTGCACAAGCGAAGGTTTTCTAATTTATTTTGCTTTTAAAATTACGGTGGCGATCGTAGTCTTACGGCACACCTGAATTGTATGCACTTGACTAAACATACCTGCGTGGTAACTTTCATTGTGATCTAAATAAAAAACTTCCGCAAATGCTGCGGAAGTTCTTTTAATTTTTTATCCCGGGGGCTTATTGCTTTTTCAGGATAAATTCAACAAATCTTGTGGTGGGTGTTTGTCTATGGTGGTTCTATAAGTGCAAAAATTTAAAAAGAAGTTGATTGATATCGGATTATTGGTTTTCGTGGATTTGGAAATTCTGCTTTTTCAATGGATTTGGACCCGGTGTTCCCGGATGATTAATGTTTGTTGAACACCAATCAACTTCTGAGTCAAAGTTATAACTTATGAAAACGTTTACAAGCGTAAGTTTACCTTATTATGTTATGGTAAAAATTACGGCAACAAGCGTAGTTTTACGTGATACCTGCAAGATGCGTAAGATACTATTTCACGTTGTAATTAATTAGAAAGGCTAAAATAACTTTGATCGCAATTCAAATAAGCACATCTTTTTAAACTTATGACAACAGCTCACTTAGAAATAAAAGGTAAAGTTCAGGGAGTATTTTACAGAGCGACAGCCAGTAGAATCGCCGAAAAAAATAATCTCAAAGGATGGATAAAAAATAAAAATAGCGGAGAAG
Organism: Ginsengibacter sp.; assembly: GCA_039934215.1. GTDB lineage: Bacteria > Bacteroidota > Bacteroidia > Chitinophagales > Chitinophagaceae > Ginsengibacter. The sequence continues at coordinate 1,969 of JBDTMP010000374.1, read as the reverse complement.
TGGAAATTGTAGTTACGGGAAAAAAGGAAGACGTTGAAACATTTATTGACTGGTGCCGGCACGGGCCTGAAAAAGCCGTAGTCGATGAAGTTAATATTACCTTTTTAAAAGAAACTCTTTTCAAAGAATTTAGTGTAAAAAGATAATTTCGTTAAGGCCTTTTTAAATTGCATTTCTTCAAATACATTTTTTTCCAAAAATCAAATTTCGCTCATTGTATAGTGAATAATATTTCCCGCCGACGAGTTTTTTTTCAAAAGGTATTTGGGAAATATTGGTATCTTTTCCACAGAGTTTGAGCTGTATATTTTTATAAACAGTCATTGAATTTTACATCACGTTCATTCGAAAATTATTAAAATGCGTAAATCCATTCTTTTGTTTTTTGTGCTCTTTTCTTTTTCCGCAATGGCACAAGACTTTTATTTATTTACAGGTACCTACACAGGAAGCGGCAGTAAAGGCATATACGTTTACCGATTCAATGCCAGTTCAGGAAAGACCACTTTGCTAAGCAGCACCGATAGTGTAATAAATCCTTCTTATCTGACGGTTTCTCCAAATGCTAAATTTGTTTATGCGGTAAATGAAACAGGCGGAAAACATCCGGGAAGAGTAAGTTCTTTTTCTTTTAATAATAAAAACGCAAAGCTTGATTTTATAAATGATGAGCTCACCGGCGGAGACAGTCCTTGCTATGTCGCGATTGACAGTACAGGCAAATGGCTCACCGTTGCCAATTATTCCGGGGGAAGTTTTAGCATTTTTCCAATAAATGAAGATGGGTCTTTACAGCCGTATGCTCAATTTATACAAGACTCCGGAAGCAGCACTAATACTAAGAGGCAGGAGAAAGCTCATGTTCATTCCACAGTATTTTCACCCGATCAGGATTTTTTATTCACACCTGATCTTGGTCTTGATAAAATAATGATTTATAAATTTAATTCTTCTTCAAAAAAGCCGCTTACACCCGCTACAATTCCTTTTGAAAAAATGCCCGATGGAGAAGGCCCAAGACATTTTACGTTTCATCCAAATAAAAAATATGCTTATCTCATAAGTGAATTAGCGGGAACGGTATCGGCCTATAAATATCGCGATGGGAAGCTCGAAAAAATTCAAAACATTGAAGCCCATCCCCGCGATTTCAAGGGAGTGATTGGAAGCGCGGATATTCATGTGTCTCCGGATGGCAATTTTTTATATGCTTCTAACCGTGGAGATGAAAATACAATTGCAATATTTTCAATAAATAAAAAAACCGGCAAACTCAGCGTTAAAGGTTTTCAGCCAACGATGGGCAAAGCACCGCGTAACTTTATTATCGATCCTACAGGGAATTATTTATTGGTTGCCAACCAGGATAGTGATAATGTAGTAATTTTTAAACGAGATAAAAATACTGGCCTGCTAAAAGAAACCGGTATGGAGATAAAAGTTCCAAAACCTGTTTGCCTGCAAATGATTAGAATAAAATAAGAAGCTTGATATAATTAATCAATAAGATTCCAGCTTGTTGGGATTTATTTGGTCTCGTCGGCATTAAGAAAGATCCGTTTGTCAGAGGAAGTATCAATATTGATTCTGTTAGTATTACTTAAATCAGATGAAGAGATATCTGTAATAACATTCATGATATCCTCATCGGAAATAGTATCGTTAATATCACTTAAATGTCTTTCAATTTTTCTTTTAGTTACTTCATCATAAAAAAATTTATGATGATCTTTAATAAGCGTGTTTTGGGTTTTATCGTTGTTTTCCATTGCAAAATTTTTGATAACTATTTTGAAGGTAGAGAATCACATACCAACTTGGGAGCATCTATCAAAATGATAATGTAAACTTAACATTGGAATTTGAAATCTAATATCCAATGATAATTTGCCAGGCACATATCCTTATAAGAAACATTTAACTGTAACTTTAATATTGTGAGATTTCATTTATATATCATTCTTTTTTT
>JBDTMP010000373.1:0-1811 GCA_039934215.1 Ginsengibacter sp. | reverse complement strand
CAAAGATGTGCCTGAGATGTTAATCAGCAAAAATGTTTTTTTGAAAATATATCTATAAAAAATTGTAAGCAGGCAAAGGCCGGGGATTCAGGTGCCCTGGATAAAGCAGTGTTTACACGCAGGGATCAAAAAAGCTACCTGCAAACAGCACCAGTTCAAAATTAGGGGATTTCCAAAATTTCATTTGAAAAGTTCCCGCGGGCGATGGTAGTATTTTTTACTTTCGACGCCGGCATTGTTTTAGACAGCACTATTTTATCAGCAGCGTTGTACCAGTTTGAATAATCGATTTCACTTTTGTAGGATCGGGCAATCCCCTGCCGTATCAATTTATATTGTGTGATACATTTTGCCTGTTACGCTTTTGCAAATAATAATGCCATAAAAAATAAGTTGCAAGAGATCGCAAAGGCTTCCATCTTTCGGCTACGAAAATAATTTCTTCTTTTGTTTTCGCCCCGGTCAATTCTTTCATTGTATTAACAACGGCAATATCTCCAATTGGAAAAATATCTTTTGACTGCAAGCCAAACATCAGGTAAACATCAGTCGTCCAGTTTCCAATTCCTTTAATCTTGATTAATTGTTGCCTGATCTCAACTTCGTTTAAGTTCGATAGTTTTTCAAGATCAATATCATCATTGATGATCGCTGTAGATAACGCACGGAGATATTTTGATTTTTGCCGGCTCACCTGGCAATTGCGCATTTCCTCATCTGTAAGTTTCAAAATTTCATTTGGCGTAAATTCTTTTATGTAACTATTGAGTTTTAAAAAATGGGCATTGGCGGAAGCGAGGCTTACCTGCTGTTCCAAAATTAATTTAGACAAGGTAACAAACCCGGGCGGCCTCGACCAGCCTGGTGGCGCCTTATAGCGGTCATAAATATCGGCAATTGTTTTATCCGTTTTAATAAGGATTTGAATATCCGTTTCATTCACTATATTATTCATCATTTTGAATAAATGTCTTTTTTGAGAAATTGTAAAGAACCGATGCTGTTCTAACTTATCAGAATAGTTTAAGACCTATTGCGAAACTTAATGTACCAAAATCTTCCTTTGCTACCTGTGTCCGGTTGAAAACATTGATATAAGAAATTTTTCCTGTCCACTTTTGAGTTTTAGAAAAATAAAAACCTAATGAAGGTTTTATACCCAGTAAGGTCTGTCCACTAATAAAACTGGGGCCAGCTACAAACGATAAATAAATACTTTGTATCGGATGAAATGAAGAACCAACAAAAAGATTTACCATTCCACGAACATCATTATCTTTCTTTGGTATGCTGCCGTCAGGATTTAATCTTAAAACCTTATCATCTTCTAAATAAACGTCACCAGTAAGTTCAATTGTTGGTTTAAACTTCGTTTTGTTATTTAAGAAGGTTTGAAGTCCAAGCCCAATGCCCCACGGATTGTTACCGATCGTATAGTCGTAACGTGTGTTGTTATATTGTGTTAATAGGTAGGTTGACACTTTTCTTTGTATCTGTCCGAAAGTCTGTGTCAAAATGAAGCACAGTAGAAGTGCCATAATAATTTTATGCATTGATAGTTTTTTATAGCAGCTAACATTTAGCGTTTAGCCAATTACCGAAACTACTATTTTTCAATTTATTGCCTATAATATATGCTGTTTCGTATTTGTATTATAGAGATGCACAAATTTTAATAACCCACTACTACGATATTTAAACATCATACGAATTGCGAACGATTTCTGCTCATTTTATCTATTTTATTTTCTTACAGAGTATTGTTCCGCCGCCCTGGTGAAGTATAAAACCATCTACTTCTTTCTTATCAT
>JBDTMP010000372.1:0-2288 GCA_039934215.1 Ginsengibacter sp. | reverse complement strand
AGCGCACCTAAGCCCGACAGAATAAAAATCCAATAGGATATTTCTGTTTTATAATCGTATTGCTGCAGCCAGTTGTTTAAATAATACCATGCTAACGGAATAGCAATGAAACAGGAAATAATTACGAGCAGTGCAAATTCTTTTGATAACATTCGCCAGAGATTATAGACTGAGGCGCCCAAAACTTTGCGTACACCAATTTCTTTTTTACGTTGCTCAGCAACAAATGATGCGAGTCCAAATAATCCGAGACAGGAAATAAAAATGGCCAAAATGGTAAAGAAAGTTGCCAGGTTACCTACGCGTTTTTCATCAGCAAATTTCTTCGCGTAGTCTTCATCGTTAAAGGTGTAGCTGAAAGGAGCGCCCGGGCTATATTTTTTAAAAACCGTTTCTATCTTACCAAGTGCGTCCTTTATGGGTATGCCATGCTTTATGGCTATTGTTATCACACTTACCCAGTTGGGATCATAAAAGAAAACAGTTGGCTCCACCGGCTTGTAAGGCGATTCCATTATCATGTCATTTATCACACCAATGACTTTATAATTTTTATCATTGAACTGGATGGTTTGTCCCACAATATCCTGTTTCATTCCTACCAGTTTTACGCCGGCTTCATTTAATACCATTCCCAAACTATCTGTTGCAAAATCCTTCGAAAAATCTCTTCCCTCTTTAATTTTCCAGCCAATCGTTCTGCCAAAATCCTGTGATACTGCAATAGTACCAAACACGGGTAAGGAGTTGGGATCCATCCCCTGCCATTTAAAGCCAATCTGGTTGGACGAGACATTGGTGGTTGGGCTTGAAGATGTCGCCATATTATCTACTGCACCTGTGGCAAGCAGGTCATTCCGTAATGCATCGAAATGCCCGTATAAATCGGGGGTTGAGAGATTTACAGTAATAAGGCCTTCGCTTCTATAATTTACAGGCCTGTTTTTAGCAAATTGAATTTGCTTGAAAACGATAACAGTACCAATAATTAAAGCGATCGAAAAGGTGAATTGAACCACTACTAAAATCTTGCGTGGCAACGATGCAAACCTGCCCGCACGAAATGTCCCTTTTAATACTGCTATCGGTTCGAATTTGGAAAGATAAAATGCAGGGTAACTGCCGGAAATTAATCCTGTGAGAAATGTAAATGCTAATGCTATCAGCCAGAATACGGGGCTGCTCCAGGGCAGTTCCATGTTTTTATCAGCAAGCTTATTAAATAGCGGCATTAATACAATTACCAATAGCACCGAAAATATAAAAGACACAAGTGCAACTAAAACCGATTCACTTAAAAACTGCCCGATCAATTGGCTGCGAACTGAACCGACTGTTTTTCGAATGCCCACCTCTTTTGCTCTTTTTTCGCTACGTGCAGTAGAAAGATTCATAAAGTTGATACAGGCCAGCAATAAAACAAACATGCCAATTATTGAAAACAGCCAGATAAATTGTATGCGGCCTCCTGCTGCTTTACCATTTTTAAAATCACTATACAGGCGCCATTTGTTCATGGGAAACAGCACTGCCTGTTCCTTTCCATCAGTAGCGGCAACTTTGTGCGCCATTACAATATTTTTTATCTTCTCCGTTTCCTCCGCCATATTTATATTATCAGCAACCTGCACATAGGCCTGCCAGGAATGGTTATTCCATTGGGTGGCAGCATTTTTAAGCCACTCTTCAGTAGTGATATATTTCTTCCATGGCAGCAATAATTTGGTTTCGTATAAAGTTGAGTTGTGCGGAAGATCTTCATATACACCGGCAACTTTAAAGTTGTCTTTATTATCAAACTTTACCATTTTATCCATCGCGTCTTCATTTCCAAAAAGTGTCTTTGCCATTGAAGCGCTTAACAAGACAGAAGAAGGATCATCCAGTGCCTTCATATTCCCCTTTATCAATCTTAACGAAAACATAGAAGGGAAATTAGCTTCAACCCACATGCCATCACCCTTAATTTTTTTATCGCCGACAGCCAACACATGGCCGAAATTCCATGAGGCCATACACACATTTTTAAAATCGCTCCCATACTTGCTGCGCAATTCATCACCTATAGGCATGCAAACAGCCTGGCCTGTTTCCATTGTACCATCGTTATCTATAAAGGTGGTCATCACCTGCGCAAGGCGTTCATGATTTTCGTGGTACTTATCGTAAGTGACTTCATCCCAAATCCAAAAAGAAATCAACATGGCTACCGCCATACCTGTCGCAAGGCCGAGGACATTAATAATAGAATAGATTTTGTTTTTACGAAGATTTCGCCAGGCGATTTT
>JBDTMP010000371.1:0-4229 GCA_039934215.1 Ginsengibacter sp. | reverse complement strand
CAAAACAATAAGCCGGCAAAAGTGCGATATAGAATTCTCGCCTTTCTTTTTGTAAGTGTTGTTATCAATTATATGGATCGTACCAATATTTCCATAGCAGCCACATCACTAAGTGAAGAGTTTCATTTTTCTTCTGTGCAGTTAGGATTTATTTTTTCCGCCTTCGGTTGGACGTATGTTGCATTCCAAATTCCCGGCGGGCTGCTTACCGACCGTTTTGGATCGCGGCTATTCTACGCAGTTAGTTTAACCGGCTGGTCTATAGTCACGCTCCTACAGGGTTTTGTTAATGGCTTTGGAATGTTGTTCGGGCTTCGCCTTGCGACCGGCGCTTTGGAAGCGCCTGCCTATCCCATAAACAATCGCGTGGTAACGGCATGGTTTCCTGAAAATGAAAGAGCTTCGGCGATCGCCGTTTATACATCGGGGCAATATATAGGGCTTGCTATATTAACACCGGTCATGGCAACTATCCTTCAATATTTAAGCTGGCGCGGCTTGTTTATCATCACAGGACTGGCAGGTGTGATATGGGGATTTGTCTGGTATATTTTTTACAGGGATCCCACAGAGCATCCATCAGTCAGCCGGGATGAACTTGACTATATTGAAAAAGGAGGAGGAATTATAAATCACCGCGCCAAAAATTTAAAAACTTCCGCACCGACATTCAGCTTAAAAAATTTAAAAGAAGTTTTTTCTCATCGTAAATTATGGGGCATTTATTTAGGCCAGTTCGCTATTACTTCAACACTCTGGTTTTTTCTTACCTGGTTCCCAATCTATCTTGCAAAATATCGGGGATTAAATTTTATTAAGATAGGCTTCCTTGCTTCAGTTCCATTCCTCGCTGCATTCGCCGGCATTATATTATCAGGATTCTTATCTGATTTTTTAGTGAGAAAAAAAGTCTCTGCCGATATAGCAAGAAAAATTCCTGTAATAACCGGGCTGTTATTATCCGTTGCAATCATTGGCGCAAACTACGTGAGCAGCCCCGCGCTAATCATTTTATTTATGGCAATTGCATTTTTTGGAAATGGCATGGCATCTATTACATGGGTGTTCGTTTCATTGCTTGCTCCAAAAAATCTCATCGGGGCAACAGGAGGCGCATTTAATTTTATTGGAAATTTGTCTTCCGTTTCGGTGCCATTCATAATTGGGTTTCTTGTACGAAACGGGGATTTTAAACCAGCATTATTTTTTATTGGTGCGATGGCGGTTTTCGGAATTTGTTGCTATGTGTTTCTTGTTGGGAAAATAGAAAGGGTAAAAATTACAGAACAAAATATGTAAAGAAAATCTTCATGGAAACATTTATTAGTGTTGACTGGGGCACTTCTGTTTTACGAATCAGGATCATTGATGCAAATAAAAAATCAATAATTACTGAATTAATAAACCCAATGGGAATCGCTTCTGCATTCGATCTATGGAAACAAAGCAAGCAACCGGCGAGTGAAAGAATATCTTTTTATCAAAAAATATTATTAGAAGAAATAAAAAAGCTTGAACAAAAAACAAATGTCCCCATTCAGCATTTACCAATAATAATTTCAGGAATGGCTTCTTCCAATATAGGAATGAAAAACCTTTCTTATAAAGAAATTCCTTTTAGCACTGATGGCCACGACCTTAATGTTGAAATAATCGAGGCAAACAATAATTGCAGTCATACAATGCTTTTAATTTCGGGAGTGAGAACTGCTAATGATGTAATGCGTGGTGAAGAAACGCAACTGATAGGAAGCATTAATATTACCGGTGAAGAAGAACATTTGTATATTTTCCCCGGAACACATTCAAAGCATGCTATCATCAAAAACGATGAAGTAAAAGACATCAAAACTTACATGACGGGAGAACTTTTTGAATTGCTTTCAAAAAAAAGTATTCTTTCAAACAGTATTGAAAAAGTTGCTGATTTAAATGATGCCAACAACCTAAAAATTTTTGAAAAAGGAGTTGCTGATAGTTTGCATTTAAATATTTTGAACAGCTTTTTCCAGGTAAGAATTAATGACCTGTTTAATAAATTATCGAAGCCTGAAAATTATTGTTACCTGAGCGGCCTGCTTATTGGAACTGAATTGAAAGAATTAAATCCCGGAATACACTGCACGGTAACCGGTGATGAATCTATCAATACCTTTTATCAAGCTGCTTTGGAGAAGATGAAGATAGCAAACGTGATATGCATAAATTCAGGCAAAGCCACAGTTGCAGGGCATTGCCTGTTTTTTGATTCATATAAAAATAAACTGGCAGCAACGGGGATCAGAACAGGTAGATAAGGGCTATTAATATTTTGAGGTGATGGATCTTAACCCTGATATACTTTAACTTTGATATAGTTTAATTTATTTTACTTCTCAATTTATTATGAACCAACAATTATTTGAATCAGTAGACCAGTACATCAGCAATCTTTTTCACGACGAAGATGAATGCCTGAAAGCGACTGAAAAATCAATCATTGAATCAGGTATTCCTCAAATAAGTATTTCACCTAACCAGGGGAAATTTTTACAAATTCTGGCAAGAGTGTCTAATGCAGCTAAGATATTAGAAGTTGGAACACTCGGTGGTTACAGTACTATCTGGATGGCACGGGCTTTACCGGAAAACGGAAAACTTGTAACGCTGGAGATAGAAAAAAAGCATGCGGATGTTGCGCAAAATAATTTTGAGCGTTGCGGGCTTACGTCAAAAATTGAGATGCGCCTGGGCAAAGCAATTGATATTTTACCAGAATTAGAGAAAGAAAAAGCAGGCCCGTTTGATATGATTTTTATTGACGCCGATAAACCTCCTTACACAGAATATTTTCAATGGGCATTAAAATTATCCAGGCCGGGAACATTGATCATTGCCGATAATGTAATCAGGGAAGGGAAAATATTAATGGATGAAAGCCCCGATGAAATGGTCGCAGGTGTTAAACGTTTTAATGAATTTTTATCCAAATGCCCCGCCGTATCAGGAACTATTTTTCAGACCGTTGGCGCTAAAGAGCACGATGGAATGGCCATTGCGATAGTTAAGTAAGCCTGATTTAAAATTGCAGGCATTAATTTTGTTTTAATGACTCGCCTTCATGCTGAAATAAACCACAATCTCCGTTGGAAAATATTTTCTATATTCATTCCCTGTATAAAAATATCAATCATGAATAAACGCATCTTTTTTTCCTTTTCAATTATTTTACTTAATGTGTTCATGCTGCATGCGCAACAAAAAGAAATTCAACTTTACGATGGAGTAGCGCCCGGCTCTGAAAGCTGGTCATGGAGCGAGGCAGTCAGTGATAGCAACATGTGGAAGACGAAGATTGTATATAATGTAACAAAACCAACCCTTACCGTTTTTGCGCCGGACTCCATGTCTTCCACCGGAACCGCGGTAGTCATTTGCCCCGGCGGCGCTTTTTTTGCTTTATCCATAAACAGCGAAGGTTTTGATGTGGCTAAATGGCTGGTGAAAAAAGGCGTGACCTGTTTTGTTTTGAAATACAGGCTCGGCCACAGCCTTACAACAGACCCGGCAGCAGAAGTATCCGCTAAAATGGGTAAATCTGAATTTGACCAGGAAACAAAAGTTATCATTCCACTGGCAGTAACAGATGGAAGGAATGCGATTGCATGGGTACGCAATCATGCTTCGGAATATGGTATTGATAAAAATAAAATCGGCATCGTCGGTTTCTCCGCAGGCGGTACGGTTGCAGCCTCTGCAGCATTCAATTATACTGCAGAAAACAAACCAGATTTCATTGCACCGATCTACCCGTTTTTTCCACCTGCAATGGTTGGCACCATACCTGCAGATGCGCCACCGCTATTTGTAGCCGCAGCCACAGATGATGGTTTGCAACTGGCGCCGCATAGTGTTAATCTCTACCAGCAATGGTTAGCCGCAAAACACCCGGCCGAAATTCATATGTACTCCACCGGCAATCATGGCTTCGGTATGCGTGTGCAGCACCTTCCTTCTGATACATGGATTGATCGCTTTGGAGACTGGCTTCGGGTGAACAATTATCTTAAACTTTTACATCCGCCGGAGTGGGCAAAAAAGTATGCCGACTGGCAACTTGATGAAATGAAGCAGCAAAACGAAGAGCGCTCTCATAACGACTGGGCAAATTTCGCACGCTACAAAGACGCCAATGCGCAGCTTGCAAAAACAAGTTCATCAAAGCCACGCGTGGTATTTATGGGTAACTC
>JBDTMP010000370.1:0-7639 GCA_039934215.1 Ginsengibacter sp. | reverse complement strand
TTAAGGGAATAATTACTTTCTCTATATCTTTTTTGAATTTATGTTTTAAATGAAAGGGTCTTGTTTCGCCAAAACTTACTGAAGCTATCACCGGATTTATTCCAAATTCTTTTTCATTATCCCTATGCCAGCCAACACTGTCTTTGCCGGTTCTATATAAATTGAGTAATACACTATTGAAATTTACTCCAGTTTCTTTATCAGTTTTTTCTTTTATAAAAAGCAGATCATGTGTCCACGGAAAAGGATTCATTTTAAGCCCGGAATAAGTATAATCGGTTCCTGCATTGCCATACCACGCAGTAAGCCTCGGCGTATCGTGTTCTTTACCATAAACAATTATTTTAGTCTCCATCCAATTAATATCTTTCATTAGTTGCAAATAAAGATTGTCTGATTCCTCTTTTGAAAAGAAATTTTCAATCAATACCAAATCTGCGTCCTGCAACGTGTAAATCTCTTTACGAGGGGCGCCTGTAGAAAAAAATTCCGTCTCTGGAAATAAGTTCATGGCAAAAATTGATGAACAAAAATAAACCAACAAATATTTTGTTCAGGCTTATATCATCAAAGCTCTCTTAATTTTTCAATGGTGAAATAGCCCAGGTGCAATTCGTCCTCTGCATCAGTATTATCCTGGGAAATCTGTATGCAGTACTTGTTCTTAATTTCTACAGGAAGAATTTCTTCGATGCCATAAACATCATCCACATCAATTCCGTATTTATCATCTACATGGGAAGGGGCATCCTTAAACCCTGTATGTTTATAAAACGCTGTTTGCTTTGACTGCCTTATGGCATCGCCTTTTTCAGTAGCTACCACAATCATCTTGTAATGGAATTCCTCAAATTCGTTTTGTTTATACCCTCCAAGGTTAATGAAATACAGCCTGTTTAATTCGTTACCTGAAGCCAGGTCATTTTCATTATTTACTACTTCTATTTTATATCCATCCACATATTTAATTTCCCGCCATGCATCTACATGAATATCTCCTTTCGCCTCTTTCCAAAAATCCTTAATTGCAGGAACAACATCAGCAAGCTGTCTGCCGATCGTAAAAAAAATATCATGCTGCTCTGTATGTCTTCCATCGGGTTTACATCCCAGTAATAGCATGAATAATTTAGGTTGCTGATCCATAGGCGAAAAATATTTTTTCAGCTAAAAATAAAATATATATGCGGCAATTATTCATCAGAAAATTAAACTCTAAGGAACACTTTCTTTTTATACATGAAATATAAGAATGCCCATTTCACTAAAACAAAACAGATAGCCATGGCAACTGCGCCAAACGGATCGCCAATCCATTGGCCTACCCATTGGAAGAAGCCATTGGTAGAATATTGCCAGTTAATAAATCTTCCAGACATATAAATTAAAATAGAGTTCATGCCGATAACTCTGAAAAAGAAAGACCAGCTTCTATAGCCCAAAACGTCTATAACATAATAAAACAATGCCAGCAGGAGCAAACTTATTCCGCCAACATTTAAAACGAAAGAACTTGTCCAGAGATTTTTATTAATGGGAAAATCAAAGTTCCATAATAAAGCGAGTCCAATAAATATAGTTCCAGCTATTGCCATGTGAAGTGCTTTTTTACTTCCACTTATATCTTTGTTCTTTAAATAACTACCAGTAAGTATTCCCAAAAGTCCTGTACCGATTGCCGGTATAGTAGATACTAAACCTTCCGGATCGTGAATGATCAAATACAATTTTCCGGGCAAAATACTGCGATCAATATACGAAGCAAAATTTCCTTCCATTGTAAGATCTCCCATTGGGAAACCCGGCGCAGAATTAAATTTCAGCAGTAACCAATAGCCGATAAGTAGTGCGCAGAGCCAGATAATTTGCGCCGTGTGTTTTGAATAAATATAAATGATATTCGCAAACATATAGGCTAATCCAATTCTCCCTAAAACACTGCCGAAGCGGACTTCAGCCAAAGGTTTTAGTTGCAAACCATTATTATAAACAATTCCTAAAAGCACTAAAATCAACCCTCTTTTTACCACCCGCCATAACACGTCGCTTTTAGTTTTCCCTTTCTGCAAATCACGACCAACAGAATAGGGTGTTGCAACGCCTGCGATAAAAAGGAACAGTGGAAAAATAAGATCATAAAAATGAAAACCATTCCAGTCAGGATGCGTGAACTGGTTTGCAATCACCGTCCAGAATGGAGCATTAGTAGCCTTCGCCATAGAATGAAAAATTTCTTCCGCGCCCATTATCCAGAACATATCAAATCCACGTAGCGCATCCAATGAGTGGAGGCGGTTATTCGTGAATTTATTTTCTAATGGAATTAATTTTTCTTCCGGTATGGAAGATTGAGAAACAGTTTGAGTTGGTATCATGCAATCATATTAAGTAAAGCCGTTCTGAAAAATATTCTGATAAATGTAATCCCATATTTTTTTTAGTACGGAATCTGTGCAGGTATTTTTTATAAAAATATTATAAATCTAAATTGTTTTTTGTGCTCCTTCAAATAGCAGCGGGAAGAACTGTCCTTCCATTTTTTTACCTTTTTCCACAACAGGCACACCTTCTAAAAGTGGTTCATTGCTATCGGAAAATACGCCATCAGCAAACGCATTAATTACAAATGCCCGCCGGGAATGATTGCTTTTATTTTCTCCGGAGCCATGCAATGCAAGCGGATGATGAAAAATTCCTTCGCCGGCTTTTACGGGCGCAGGCTGTGGATTATCAAACTGTTTTTTCTGCCCATCATTTAAAAAACCTTTTATACCATGCAGTTCTCCGGCAATTGCAGGTTTTGGTAGCAGCCCCCATTTATGACTGCCTGCAATATAGTTAAGGCAACCATTTTCAACGGTAGCATCATCCAGTGCGATCCAGCAGGTAATGTGTTCCATTGGCTTTGTTCTTGTCCAGTATGAATAATCCTGGTGCCATGCAACAACACCACCTTTTTTTGCAGGCTTATAAAATAACTGATCGTGCCAGAACCGAACCGGTTTATCGCCAAGCAACTGGCTTGCCGCCATTAGGAACGCAGGGTTCCACAATACATCATGAAAGCCGGGCGTAATTCTCCACCCACCAAGTGCATGAAATAAAATAGTTTGCGGGTCAACAGATTCATTGCTGTTGTATTCATAAAAAAGAGAATTGCCCCCGTGTGAAGGATTGGTTAATTCTGCCAGCTCATTTCTTAAAAAATTTATTTGTACATCATCCAGCATTTTTATGCCTGCGAGATAACCATTCTCTTTAAAAAAAGCAATCTGCTTTTCAGTAAGGCGATATTTATCCCAATCGTTTTTTGTTTCAGGCCATGGAAATAAATTACTTATTTGCTCATGTATTTTACTAAGATCTTTTACTTGCATAATAATTCTTTCTTATAAAAGTAAATCATTTCAAAAATGTGTGAAAACGATCCTTTGTCAATTTTTGAGAAAGGAAATCTCCGAAACATTTTATATTTTCCTTTCCGGATAATTTAAATTTTTTGATCTTTTTTCCGGTGAAGCCATAGACACTGCAGAAATTCAATATAAAATAAATCAATAACTTTACCTGTAGAATTAGTTTTTATAAATATGCAGAAATTAGAAATTATTTTCTAATTACCCTGAAAGCTAACCATTCCTTTTAAATAAATAAAATGGGAATTTTAATTTTTATTTAGCAATTAAAAAATAATTCGTAGCATAATAATTGATACTTAAAAATAAAATTTAATTAAATGAATGAAGAATCTGAAGCCTTGAAAGGTATTATACTAATCACAATTTTTGAAGGTTTGGCCTTATTGTTTTTCTACTTAATTAACTAAAGATATTATTATTGCTGGTTTAGTTCTGCGATCCTTTTATCTTTTGCCGGGGAAGGATAACAAAATCCTTTTACAGCCTGGGATACTTCCCTGATGGTTATATTGGCTGTCGTGTTATGAACAAAAAAACATTTTTAAAGTGGGGCGTTTATGCTGTGTTTCCAGCTTTTTTATTTTGTATCCCCACAGCTTTTTTTATAAACAATGAACAATTCTCCCAGTCGTGGCTGTTGTTTGTTGGTAACGCATTGTTTCTTTGCAGCATTTTTTTATTTGTATTAAAGTATCCTAAGGTAAGGGACACCAACCTTTCGCTTCAGGCAGGGCTTGCGGTTACTCTTATTGCTATTCTTTTCTCCTGCATCCTCCTGGTAATTTGTATTTTAATTTTTGCCCCGGGCCTTTTTGATATTGGATCTTCTAACGTAGCTCTTCAAAATACACCTGCTGCTCTTCCCTCTACGAATCATCATGGCATTTTATTAATGCTGCTGATAGATGTAACAGTTGGAAATATTATTGCCGGAAGTTTCGGCTCTGTAATGGCAAGTGCATCAAAGCGAATAAATAAAGATGACAAGGGTTGATAAGCCCCGCTCTTCAATTTTACATTTTAATTTCCTTCGGTTTTCTATGTTCGTTCACATTCCACCAATAGGTAAATTTCAACATCAGCGCCCTGTTGCGCACTGAAAAAGGAGCTGGTAAATAATTATCAGTATATACAATAAACAAGTCTGAGGCGGGCTTATACCGCCATTGAAATCTTGTGTTGAGGTTGATATTGTTTAGTTGCTCGTTGTATTGAATAAACGTTGTAAAGAATAATTTGTTTGTCATGGTTACATCTATCCTTGGGCCAATAAGCCAGAATCTTGTAAGATTCCAGGGAGCGGGCAAGCTTATGTTGTTGTACGATGCATTAATAGCTAAACTTACATAAGGCTGAAAACGATAACCCACATTAGCGCTTATATTATACCGGGTTCCATCAGCATAGTAGCCGCCAAAGCGTGTTGAAAAACCATAAGTAAGCAGGCTTTTAGGTTTTGAAATAAAATCTGTTCCCCATGCATCCCAGCGATGTTCAGTGCCGCGTGCCAGGGTATCTTTATTAAAATTAGTTGGGTCAAAAGGCCGCTGAAGTTGAACGTAATCATGAGATACCCACACATCAAAGGTACTCTGGCTGCGTAGGTTAAAATTATAAGAAAGGTAAGCTTCATCATCGGTTCGCCTGAATGATTCATCATTATATAATGTATAAAATAATTTAGGACCGTGAGATAGAATTTTGCCCCTGGCGGGAAAAAAATAATAGGATGCCTGTGGATTTATTTTGATATATGCATTACGTGGTACATAGCCTACTTCCGCATTGTAATTTTTTCCTACATATTCGTGTTGCCAATATAGAAGCCAGCGTCGACTGCTATATTGAAGGTGGGCCGCATGTACAAAATCTTTCCCGTGTGATCCGGGCGTAAAGGATTTGAGAAACATTACTTTGCCGGTCCAGAAATTATTTGAAGAGGCAAGATTATATTCAAGGCCAACGTTCCTGTTATAATCAGAATAAACCGGTTTGGTAGAATCGCCCGGTGGCCTGTAGTTTATAGATTGTTTATTAATAAAAATAAATCCAATATTCGACCTGGAAAAAACACGGCGTTGAACCGAAGCCACTACAAAATTTTGCACAGGTAATCCAGTTTCACCAACGCTTCCCGTTTGCATATCCATAGCCCCAATTCTCCAATTTTTACCGGGCTTTCCGCTTACTCTTGCTCCAAAATTGATGGGAGCGTTTAGACCAATCCTTCTCGAAAAGAAAGGGCGAAGGTAAGCATAACCAAAGTTGGCGAACAGATCTCCGTTCTCTAAAAAGAATTGTCTCTTTTCAGGAAAAAATAATTCAAATCTGTCAAGGTTTGTTACCTGCTGATCTATTTCAACTTGTGAAAAATCGGGATTGACCGTAAGGTCTAAATTCAAGGCGGTACTTATTGCGATCTTGGCATCAAACCCAACATCTTTTCTGAATTTAGATTTCGTATGGTTCTCATGGTTTTTGCTTATGCCTCCTAATACATAAGGGATCAAAGATATATTAGCTCCTGAAGCTGGCGGCGCTTCATCCCAAACAACGTTACCTGTATAAGCAAGAGAAGCTGTAGCAAATTGCCGGGGCACTGGTGCCCACGAACTTTTCTCCGGGGCCCTTAGATCATTACGGCTAAAATTAATGCCCCAACTTTTTACGCCTTGTTTGTACCGGATGCTTGAATAAGGAAGCGCCATTTCAAACACCCATTTATCTTTATAATTTTTTACTTTGGATCTCCATTTATTATCCCAATTAAGGTCGACACTTCCGCCATTGTACATCATACCATCCCATTGAGCGCCGGCAGCATTCGCGCCGAAAGAAAAGCCGTTTGTAAGATCATTAAACGGATCCATGAACAACAGAAAATTATCATTTTTTCCGAAGTTAAAATCGCGTCTTAATGATTCTACAAAGTATGGCCCCGGAACAGGATTAAAGCAGGTTGCAATAAGGTATAGATTATTATCATCATAACACATTCTTACCTCTGTTTTCACATTGGCAAGAGCAGTATCCATTGGAAGTACCATAAAAAAGCCGGATGTCACTTCAGCATTTTGCCATGCTGCTTCATCCATTACCCCGTCAACCTTTATAGCCGTCTTTGCTTTATGAATATGTAACTGAAATGATTCGTTCTTCTTTTGAGCACAAACATTAAGAATACACGTGAAAGGCAAACTCAGAAAAAAACATAGTATAGACCAGGAAATGCTCTTTGAACATTTTTTCAATATAAAAAATTTATAAAATCTGTCAACAATAAAATCACTTAAAAATTAATATCCCCACTTTTTCATAATTTTTAAATCCTCTTCACAACATTCAAGAGGTGTCTTTCCCTGGTAAGATTCCTGCTCAATAATAAATTCTGTAGTGCCCCCTGATTTCTTAAAAAGGTCTACGATTTCTTTTACAGGTAAAATACCTTTGCCTAATACAGTACTTTCATAATTATCATTCATTTCGCCTTTATCAGCGGCTTTAATTTCATCTTTTACATGCATACTTTCAAATCTTCCCGGATGCTTTTTTAGAATATCCAATGCTCTTCCGCCAGCTCCATACATGTTACCGATATCAATTTGCTGAACTACTAACGCCGGATCTGTTTTCTCCAAAATAATATCATAAATCTGCTTACCGTTTAATGAATATTTAAATTCAAAATCGTGATTATGGTAGCCAAATTTTAAACCGGATTTTTTACACAATTCACCGCATTTATTGAAAACATCAAGAAAGCCCAGCAGGTCATCATAATTTTTACGAAGGCTCTCATCAAGCCATGGGCTTATAACGTAGCGCTGTCCAACTGTTGCAGCATCTGTTACTGTCTGCTTCCATACGTCAGTGAAATCATTTTTGGCGGCATCCCAATGTGTTGCATTCATTACGGTATGGCCACTCGGCATTTTTAAACCAATATCATCCAACACTTTTTTAAACTCAGTTGGGGCATAACCATAAAATTTTCCCTGGACATAGTTGGCATGTTCCACATATTTATATCCCATTGCGGCCAGTTGCTTCATGGTGCCCATCGGATCTTTTTCCATGTCATCCCTCACTGAATACAATTGCAAGCCTAATATTGTATTGACGGCATTTGTATTTGCAAAAATATTGTTTGGCAAAAGCATGGTACCTGCAACTGACAGGGAGCTGCTTACGAGAAATTTTCTTCTTGATACTTTCATTTT
>JBDTMP010000369.1:0-4568 GCA_039934215.1 Ginsengibacter sp. | reverse complement strand
ATAAAAAAACCCGGCATAAAAGCCGGGCCGTAATGATATTATCACAAACCAAATTCACTAAGCATTTACTGCTTTTTGTGCATCCCTGTATTTTTTAATAATATCATGTGACTGTTTCAAAGATGATTGCTGATCAGTAATTAATTTTCTTGTTTCAGCACTTATTTCTGCGTCTGATGCAAGAGCTTCCCTGTAAGCTTTCTGAGAAGCATCTTCTCCAAATTCACAAGACTCGAGCATTGACTGCCTGTCCTTTCCGGAGAATGTAGCTTTTACATCCATCCATGTCCTGTGAATTTTGCCACCACCTGTTGTGCCCGTGGCAGCTTCGCCACCTAACCTGCTTACTTCTTGTGTGAGGTCTGCAACATATCTTCTGCTGTCGTCGGCCATTTTATTAAAAACCGGCTGAAGATCTACATCGTAGGATTTTATATCTTCCGCTGCGGTTTCGTACCCTTTAATCCTATCATTATTTATCCTGATAAGATCGTTTAATACTTCGGTTAATTTTTCATTTGCATTCATAGTAAATTATTTTAATTCATTTGAAACAAACTAAAATGATGCCACTCATATACCTTAAGCGGTTTAAGTATCTTTATATCAAAATTTTAAAATATAGTGGAAAAAATTCCACTCAATATATAAGCCGGGAACATTTAACCCCCTATGGTTAAATTTTAGAAAAGTTTATAAAATAAAAAAAATCTTAAAACAAATTGTATGATCGAAGTAATTCATGGTCTGCCGGCTTATGTTGCAGGGTTTCGGGCCACAGGAAAAATTACCAGCAAAGATTACCAGCAAACAATTTACCCATTGGTAGACAGCATTGCCAAAGCTTTCGGTAAAGTAAATTATCTTCTTGTAATAGAAACACCTTTATCAAATTACTCCGCGGGCGCATGGATAGATGACGCTTACCTGGGATTCAAATATTTTTCCAAATGGAATAAGCTTGCTATCGTTTCCCATAGTGATGGCATAAAAAAATTTACTGATGTTTTCGGCAAATTAATTCCAGGCGAAACAAAAGGTTTTAAAATTGAAGATCTTCCTATCGCTAAAGAATGGGTTTCAACACAAAAAACCAGGAGCTGATTTAAAAAATTCTCTTTTTTAATCAATAAGAAACTAATGTAGATTTTATAACAGAGTCTTTTTGTGATTGTGTAAGTGAATAATTAAAATTATATAATGCGGACTCCCAGTCTCCATAAATAAAATTCGGTAAAATGATAAACCGGTTTCCGAATTCCGCAGATACGGCATTCACATTCTGAAGTCGCTCATCAGAATTTTTTACATCGAATAGAAAGCTGAAATCGGCGAGATTATCTCCCAGTAACATAACGACTGCATGAGAAGTCTGAATATTTTTTCTCCTGGTTTCTTTTGATGAAGCATTTTCTCTCAAAAATAAATGCGCATTATCGGCATTAGGGAAATTAAATTTTTGAAGATTTTTCAGTGTAGCATTTCTTTCACTTTCATCGCGGTTGGTCATATAAAAAACTTCAATTCCTTTGATGGCAGCATATTTCAAAAAAGAATATGCCCCAGGTATGGTATCAGCTTTAGCCATCGCTGTCCATGCCGTCCACGAAGTGGCATCGTAATCTTTTCCCTGCAAAATCTGGTGCGCTTCATAGGGACTGTTGTTTAAGACTGTTTCATCAATATCAGTGATCAACGCCTTTGGCTTCGTCGTGGCTTGTTTTACAATTTCATCAACCCGGCTATGCGCAATATTATAGGCCTGGAAACACATTGCCCTGTACTCAGCGGCACGTTGCTGGTAGGCGGTGGCAAAAATTTTTCCATCAATAACTGTATTTGAATTGGGTATACCTGAGATATTTATCCGCGGCGCAATGCTACAGGAAGATGCAAAAAGTATAACAAGTGAAGACAATTTTTTCATAATGGGATTTTAAAAAAAATAGTTTCCGCAAAAGTAAATACTTTAAATTTTTAAGATAAAAACTTTTATCAAAACTTCCATGAAGCTTTTGTTTTTTTACTTCTTAATTTTAGCGAAGATTTATATTTAATTAAAATACTAAAATGGATTTTGTAGATTACTATAAAACGCTTGGAATTTCTAAAACAGCCACTGGGGCTGACATAAAAAAGGCATATCGAAAGCTTGCAAGAAAATATCATCCTGATGTAAATCCTAATGATAAAGAATCGCATAAAAAATTTCAGCAAATAAACGAGGCGAATGAAGTGTTAAGTGATCCTGAGAAAAGAAAAAAATATGATGAGTATGGAAAGGACTGGAAACATGCGGATCAGTTTGAGAAAGCAAAGCAACAGCAAGGTGGTGGTGGCTTTGGCAGGGGCGGGTTTGGCGGGCAGGATTTTGGAGAATACACCTATTCATCTGGTGGCGATTCAGATTTTTCAGATTTTTTTGAATCACTTTTTGGTGGCTCAAAAAGATCAAGACAGCAGGCAAAATACCGGGGCCAGGATTATAATGCCGAGCTTCATCTTTCCCTGAGGGATGCTCACACAACACACAAGCAAACACTTACTGTTAATGGAAAAAATGTTAGGATAACAATTCCGGCCGGTGTTGAAAACGGGCAGGTAATCAGGCTAAAAAATTATGGAAGCCCCGGAGTAAATGGTGGCCCGGATGGTGACTTGTATATAACTTTTGTTATGAAAAATGATACAGATTTGAACCGCAAGGGAAATGATCTTTACAAACAAGAAGACATCGACTTGTACACCGCTTTATTAGGTGGCGAAAAAACAATTGAAACCATGAACGGAAAAATAAAATTGAAAGTAAACGCTGAGACACAGAATGGGGCCAAAGTGCGCCTCAAAGGCAAGGGCTTTCCCGTTTACAAAAAAGAAGGAGAATTTGGTGATCTCTACATCACATGGAATATAAAACTCCCAACCAATTTAACCGAGAAGCAAAAAGAATTATTTACTGAACTTTCAAAATTATAAGCTAACACTTTTAAATATGAAAACAGAAGATTTAATACCTGCGAAAGATTTTTGCATTCACCACAATATTGAATATTCTTTCATAAGCACCTTGCACGACTCAGGATTGATACATGTAACTTCTATAAAGCGGTCTTCATTTATTCATACCGATGAATTACATAAGCTTGAAAAATTTGTAAGGCTCCACTACGATCTTGATATAAATGTTGAAGGCATAGAAACAATAAACTACCTGCTGGATAAAATTGAACACATGCAAGAAGAGATCGTAAGGTTGAGAAACGATCTTGCAAACCCTCCAGGGGAAACCTCCCAGGTACATCGGTGAGATGCGCTTAAGAAAACGGCCATTCTTTTTTAATCTTTGCTTTTATGAAATAAACCACCAACCCGACGGTAATAACCAAAATACCATAACCCATAAGTTTACTTCCGGTGGAAATAAGAATAAACAGCCACATAGCAATTGCAAGAATTATTGGTACAGGGAATAGAGGCATTTTATAAGGAAATTCAACTCCATCTTTTTTTCTGTGTAATAATAGTAAGCCAATGGCCTGACCAATAAATTGGATCATAATCCGCATGGCAAGAATGGCGCTTATAACATCGCTCAATTTAAAAAGCATACTAAAAATAAATGCAATGCTGCCAAGAAACAATAAAGAAATATGGGGGAAATTTTTTGTCGGGTGAAGTTTTGCGAAAACTTTAAAAAATTCACCATCAGCCGCGGCGGCGTAAGGAATGCGGCTGTAGCCCAGTGTTGCGGAAAACACCGATGCAAACGCAACCCATAGAATTAAACACGTTACAATCTTCGCTGCATTATTGCCTGCAAGCTGCTGCATAAATTCGCTTACTAAAAATTCGCTGTCTTTCGCCTGCCACCACGGTACTACACTTACTACACTTATGTTCATCAGCATGTATAATATCGCAATACCTGCAATGGAAATGAACATGCTTCGCGGAATATTTTTTGACGGATTTTTTATTTCGCTTCCAAGATGACAAATGTTGTAATAGCCGAGGTAACTATACACTGACTTTACACTCGCAAAACCTATCGCTGTTACAAATGCATAATCAATTGTTATTCCCGTATGAATATTTTTTATCGGCGTTAAAAAATTTCCATGCGCTATTCCTCCACCAATTATCCAAAACATAGTGATGATAACACCACTCCATAAGAACACACTTATTTTACCTATTGCGTCAATTTTACGATACAATAAAAGCACAATGAGAACAACTACACTCCCACTCACTATTTTTTCTGAAACATCCGTGAGTGGCACCAGGTAAGAAAAATATTTTGCAAAGCCAATGGCAGCAGAAGCAATAACCAGTGGCGCCTGTATCATTGTTTGCCACACAAATAAAAAACTCATCATTTTACCCGCGCTGTTTTTGCCATAAGCTTCTTTTAAAAAATTATATGACCCGCCGGCTTTTGGAAACGCCGCTCCCAGCTCACTCCATATCATAGCATCTACAATTGAAAGAAAAGCTCCTGCAATCCAGGCGTATAAAAACCAGGGGCCATTCATCATGCCTATCACCATAGGCATTGTGATGAATGG
>JBDTMP010000368.1:0-2262 GCA_039934215.1 Ginsengibacter sp. | reverse complement strand
AAGGACATTGAAAATCAAAAATTAATAACCATTTCGCAAATCCCTTTTCTATGCGTTACTGTCTCTTTTTGGCAGGCTTAACACAATAGTTTAGATTTAATTTGCCCAAACAAACAATAGCGGCAATGCTACAGCACTTTATCTACTCTTTATGACGTCAGCCATTATAATTACATTTTGTTCGTTGCTTTTGATCGCATATTTATTTGACCTCACTTCTGTGAAAACTAAAATCCCTTCTGTTATTTTGTTACTTCTTTTGGGATGGGCAGCTAAGCAAATAACGCTTCTTTTAAAAATAAGGCTCCCTGATTTTTCTTCAATCCTACCTGTGTTTGGCACCATAGGCCTTATTCTTATCGTGTTGGAAGGAGTATTGGAACTGGAGCTTAATAAATCAAAGTTTGGCCTGATAAAAAAATCATTTCTCGGGGCATTGCTTCCCATTTTTGCATTGGCTTTTTTGCTGGCAGGTTTATTTCATTATTACGGAGGGTTTTCTTTCAAACAGAGTTTAACCAATGCAATTCCTTTTTGTGTAATCAGCAGTTCTATTGCAATCCCAAGTGTAAAAAATCTTAGTCCATCCATCAAAGAATTTGTTATTTACGAAAGCAGTTTATCAGATATTTTAGGCGTGCTGTTTTTTAATTTCATGGTACTTAACCAAACAATCAATCTTTCTTCTTTCGGTGATTTCATTTTACAATTAGCAATCATTACGGTTATATCGTTTGTCGCAACTATCGCCCTCTCCTACCTGTTAAGTAAAATCGAACACCAGATAAAATTTGTACCCATCATTCTCCTTATTATCCTGATTTATGAAATTTCAAAAATTTACCACCTTCCATCGCTTATTTTCATAATGATGTTTGGCTTGTTTATTGGCAACATCGACGAATTAAAACGTTTCAAATGGATACAAAGATTCAGACCGCATGAGCTAAACAAAGAAGTTGAAAAATTTAAAGCACTTAATATCGAAGCAACTTTTTTAATCAAGGCCATATTTTTTTTGTTTTTCGGCTTTTTGCTGGAAACGAAAGAAATTTTAAACGCAGAAACTCTGATATGGTCCTTTGGAATTGTAATTTCAATTTTTACTTTCAGGGCGTTTCAGCTCCGATTCTCGAAACTGGATTTTAAATATTTGCTTTTTATTGCGCCACGCGGGCTTATCACTATTCTTCTTTTTCTGTCAATTCCACGGGAACAAGAAATTTTTCTCGTTAATAAATCACTCCTCATCCAGGTTATTCTTCTTACAACATTCATAATGATGATTGCATTAATTATAACTTCAAAAATGGAACAAAGAAAATCTGCAAAAGAAAATATATATGCAAACAAAGAAACGATTGACATACCAATAGAAAGTGAATAATTAATTATTGCCTGGTTAAGCTGTCTTGATTTAAAAGATATTTATTAAAAAAAAATTTAGACACCGATGAAAAAAAATTATTCTCCCTTAATTCTTTATGGCACTTTTTATGCCCTGCTTATTTTTTTTCAATTTAACTGCAAAAGCACAACACATAACAATAAAACGTTTATGGAAGAAACAAATCTTTTTAAACCGGGAACACAGCCTAAGCTGATCTCCAGGCAATTTACTTTTACAGAAGGGCCCGCGGCAGATATGGAGGGTAACGTGTTTTTTACAGATCAGCCAAATGACCAGATCTGGAAATACAGCACTGACGGTAAATTGAGCTTATTCACTGATCATTCAGCAAGATCAAATGGGCTATATATCGATCCGAAAGGCAATATTGTGGGTTGCGCCGATGAAAAAGGACAACTGGTTTCATTTACCACTGGCGCAAAAATGAATGTTATTTTAGAAGGCGTGAATGGAGTGCGTATGAACGGCCCTAACGATCTTTGGATAGACGCAAACGGAGGAATTTATTTTACAGACCCCTACTATGAAAGACCTTACTGGGAGGATCCAAAACCTGTACAACATAAACAGAATGTTTACTATTTGCCTCCCGGCGCTACCCAGGCAATAGGTGTTGCTGACGACCTGGTAAAGCCTAACGGAATCATTGGAACTCCGGACGGAAAAGCTTTATTTATCGCCGACATTGGAGATAATAAAATCTTTAAATATGAAATAAAACCTGGTGGAAATATCACCGGTAAAAATCTTTTTGTGCCCATGGGTTCTGATGGTATGACGCTTGATAACAAGGGCAATCTTTACCTCACAGGCAAAGGTGTAACTATCTTTGATCCACACGGAAAAAAAAT
>JBDTMP010000367.1:0-8424 GCA_039934215.1 Ginsengibacter sp. | reverse complement strand
ATTTTTGAAGCCTTTATCGGAAATTAAAACGCTTAATTTCATATTTTGCAATAATCAAACTGTCATAATTTTGCTACGATATTTTTTATTCATCTTCAGTTTTATCTTATTTAGTAAATGTTCATCTTGTCAGCAATCCGGCAACTACAAGAGGGATAGTGTGGACCTTGGAAATGTAAAGGAAATGCAAATCAGGCTTGACTCAAATGACCGCTTTACAGGAGTAAATCAATTTCCTTTTAAATCGATACTAATAGAAGATGTAAGATTTGACACTACACAGGTTGGCATTTATTCTGTACTAAACAATATATTCATACCAGCGATTAAAAATTACAAAATCAATTTTAAAGATGGACTTGGCAGTAGCCTGGGTATTTATCTAAATAATTTTTTTAAAAGTAATACAGGTGATAAAGATATTGAACTGGTATGCTTCGTTAAAAAGCTAAGCATTGTCAAGAGAGATACGCTTACCGATAATATATCATTACAAAGAACCTATGGCAAGGTGAGTTTTCGGGCAGAGGTCTTTTTGCGGAATGGCACTGAATTTTATACAGCATTTAAAATTGATACCGCATTAACGGAGAGCATTAGTATAAAGAAAAAAGAGATTGTTGATGAAATGAAAGATTACATGCTGATGCCTGTATTGAAATTACTGCAAAATGAAATAAGCAATACAGCATGGGATAAAATATTAAAGAAAAAGTCTTTTAGTAAAAGTGTCGTGCATGAAAATTATTTCAACAGCCGGTTTAATTTACCTGTATTAACTCAATCTCCTAAAAAAGGTATTTATAAAACATTTTCTGAATTTAAAAATAACTCCCCTTCTATTATTGACTTTGAAGTGAAGAAGGGAAAATTGAAAACGGTATCGTTAATTGATAAAAAGGGGAATTATCTTGTGACAACAAAGATGTTCGGATTTAGTGATGGGGAAAAATACTGGATACTAAAAGGCAACTTTAGTTTCCCTCTGATACGAACCGGCAATAGTTTTGAATTTTTCCTGACTGTCGTTAATAATTTAAAAATATTACTTGCCATTGATATGGAGAATGGAGATGTCTATTAAGATATTTGTGCTGGCAATGCTCCTTTTAATGCTTCATTAGAAATGCCCTGGTTGCAACCAGTTCCGGCCTGTCAGAGTTTGCAGTATCTGCTATGGCAACGAGCTGCTTAAAATAAAAAACAGCCCTTTGCTGGTTGCCTGATTTTTCTGCTGCTAAACCAGCGCCATAAAGACTATTAAAACGATTTGGAGATTTTTTCAGCACTTCTTCATAGGCTTGTAACGCTTTTTCGTTTTGTCGCGATTGCATTAGCATATCTCCTAATAATTCCCTGGCGGGAAGTACTTCGCCGGGCGTTACAGGATGCTTTTCAGTACTGTCTTCCATATCAGCAGCCAGCCTCATTAAGTTCAAACCATCAATTTTTTTTCCAGACTTAAATTGAATCCAGGCTGAACCGGTTTTTATTTGAATTGCTACCTGCCCTGATTTATAAATATCTTTCTGTTTTTCCAGCGTGTCGTGAAGCTCATTCAGTTTTGTCAATTCGGAATTTGCAGCTTCCATGTTTCCTATCTGCACAGAGCCGATCAGCCTGGTGAAATGAATAATTGCTTCCTGCCAGGGAAATTTATTCCAGGGAAAATTTACGGGGTGCATTTGCACAGCGGCTGCTTCTTTCCAATTCTTATTTTCAAGAACATAACGGGAAGGAATAGCTGCAAAAGCATAAGCGACTTTAAAGTTAGCCGGGTAAACTTCATTGATAGTTTGCAAATATTTCAATTGTTGAAGGGCCAGGTTATTTTCACCCTTTTGCAGGTAAGCATATACGAGATAATCCATGCCATGCAGTTCTTCATCCCAATGCCCTTTGATGCCTGCCGATTCAGCATAGCAATTTGCTGCAGAAACAGATTTAAGATTTGATGCAATGCATTCATCCCAAAGCCCCAGCCTTGTAAAAATGTGTGAAGGCATGTGCAGGGCATGCGCGGAGGAAGGGGCAACTTCAGCATAATGTCTTGCTGCAGGCAATGCAAGAATAGCCAGGCCCGGATAATCGTATGTGTGAATAAGATAGTGAATGATTCCGGGATGATTGGGTTCGGAAGGATAAATTGAATTCAATATGGAAGCTGCTTTTTTCTGGTTTGTATAATTTTTATCTGTTGGCACTGCGGCTCCATCCAATGCAAGCGCATAGAATATAGCTGCTTCTTTATCTTCAGGATATGTGATGTATAATTTCTCCATTGCTTTTTCAAATTTGACGCAACGCGAATGATGGTCTGTTTTATCCCAGTCTTTATAAAATGCCGCGATGGCATTTATATAACCGGATTCTCTTGCTGATTTTTTCGTGATGCTGTTTGCAATCTCAATGGCTTTGCTTCCTTTTTGAAGTTCAGCTTCGGTGGGAGGATTCCACAGCGGATGGAAATTACACATAGCTACACCCCAATAAGCCATTGCACATTCGGGCGTTTCGTCTATTATTTTGGCAAAAACTTTTTCAGATTCGTCATACTCAAAGGAATGTAACATCTCTATGGCGAGGTTAAAATCTTTTTTTGCATTTTCGTTACACGTTATTTTAAAATCAACTGACCCAAATTGATTATCTGCCGGGCCGCAGGAAATAACCTCGCCTCTTTTCAAATTAATTTCATTTATTAATTCTTTCGACGGGCCAGTATTTTTTCCATTGCATGATACGAGTATCATTAACACTAAAGAAGAAAAGGAAGGTTTTAATTTGAACAATATTTTTTTCATATTCTGAAAGTATTATTCATGCAGTTATGCATCGTTACCTGTGCGGGTAGGGTTTCAGGCGAGCTTAATGGTTACTCCAGTTTTTTTTTCTTCCTTTGATGCCAGTTCCTTGTTGGAGATCTGCTGCGACTTATTGCCAATTTTCCCGCAATCTGTCAAGCTTGGCATGATAATTTACGATATTCCGCTGCGATTCCATTATTTCCCCTCCAATTTTTCCAACTTTTTCCTGGTATCTGCTACCTCTTTTATTGATAAGGCTTTTTTAAAATTTTCAATCGCCTTTGCCTTTTCGCCCTTCGCATCATAATAATCGCCGAACGAATCGAACACGTTAAAACTACCGGGATAATTCAATGTATTCATCCGGAATAAATACTCGGCTGCTTCGTAATCTTTTGTACTTAGCGCCCGGTAACCAAGCCCGTTTACCATACTTTCCGGGATATTTACTTTATAGCCAAATTGTTTAGAAATTTCTTCGTAATGTTTTTCGATTTTGGCAATCACAGATTTACCCATATTAGCATAATCATTGAAAGTTAATTTCAGTGGATAATAGCCGAAAATAAAATGGAGTGCATCATATTCCGCAACTAACGGTACTGACCCGTGGTCGTCATCGTTATAATATTTAGTTTGAAATTTTAGCTGGTTTTTTTGATTGGCGCCTAAATAATTATTTAATGCCAATATAGATCGTATGTGCCGGCTTTGTGATGTTGTGTCTTTCTGAACTCGTAATGTATCCATTCCTACGTCCATCGTATTGGCTATTCCCAGGAACAATGATTTTCCCTGGAAGGACTGTTTTTCAATTGCCTCTTTTGTTTGAGATAAAAAATGTTGATGGTCCCACCACATACTTGGATCAATAGCTATATAGGCATCGAATAAATTTGGATGATGCAACAAAGTATTTATAACAAGCAGCCCGCCAAAAGAATGGCCAATCAACATCTTGTATGGTTGCGTAGGATATGCGGAATCAATGTATGGCATCAATTCTTTTTCGATGAACGAAGTAAACTGTTCGCCTCCGCCGGAAGTTTTGCTAAAATTACTGTCCATATATGGAGGATCAACAATTATGTGTGTAGGTGTAAGATCTCTTGTTCTGTCTGTATTTGGAATACCTACAACGATCATTTCGGGGCAAATGGTATTTCCGTTTACTGAGCTCAATTGTTGAATCATGCCCACTACGGAATAAAAATGTGCATCGCCGTCTAAAAGATATACAACAGGATAGTGCTGCTTTGCATAAATACCATCTGTTCCGCTGTTTGGAACATACACCCATACTTTTCTTTTCTCGTGCAATATTTTGGAATCAATAGTATCGATTGTTCCGAGAATTATTTTATTGTCTGTTTGAGCATTGGAGAAAAAACAAAAAAGTAATAAACCGGTAAATGAAAGAAAATGTTTCATGATAAAAGTTTGAATTACTAAATATATTAAAAGTGATTCGTATCAACCTATTTGCACAATTGAAAGAGACGTATTTTAACGGGGTTGATTTCCCCCGGCATTAATCTTATCATCAACACATCTTCTGCAAACGATTCATCCTTCATATTTTTTTCCAAGACATTTAAAGCATAATATTTTTACCTTCAAAAAAATAATAAATTTGAAATCAAAAAACTGATGCCACGATTGAAAAAACAAACTCACATTATTCCAACCATTCTTTTTTTATTTTTTACACTTATCTGCATTTCAAATTTAGCTGCACAGAAAAAATCAAATAAAAAGCTTTCTGAAATTATACCAGATCAAAAAATGATTCTGGCAGATAACGGATTCTCTCAATACACGATCGTTACGCCAACACATGGCACTGCCAGTGAACTAAAGGCCGCAACAGTATTGCAGGATTATCTTTTGCAAATATCCGGCGCGGTGTTACCTATTATCGCATCAGGAAGGCACCGGTCACCTTATGAAATAGTATTAGGGCAAAATGAAAGACTTGATGAAATTTACGCTGGTATTAATTATAATTTATTAAAGGAAGATGGTTTTGTGATCAGGACAGACTCGTTGCGGCTGATCATCACAGGAGGGAATGAAAAAGGCACTTTGTACGGAGTATATTCATTTCTTGAGAAATATCTTGGATGCAGAATGTATAGTCCCAAAGTAAAAATTATTCCCCGGCAAAAAAAGGTTATTCTTCAAAAAATAAATGACCGGGAAGTTCCGGTAATTGGTTTCCGCGATACACATTACCGTGCAACATGGGATGCTGAATATACCGACTGGCACAAGCTTGACCATGATCCCGATGGCGGCCGGCCCGACTGGGGAATGTGGGTGCATACCTTTAATGAACTCGTGCCGCCAGAAACTTTTTATCAATCTCACCCGGAATATTTCGCGATGGTAAAAGGCAAAAGGCTTCCAACCCAATTATGTCTTTCAAATCCGGCAGTGCTTGAAATAACCGTTCAGAATTTAAGAAAGAAAATTGCGCAGAACCCTTCAGCGAAATATTGGTCGGTGAGCCAGAACGACAACAGGGATTTTTGCACCTGCGATTTATGCAAGGCACTGGATGAAAGGGAAGGCTCTCCATCGGGCTCGATAATAAATTTTGTGAACCAGGTAGCCGATCAGTTTCCTGATAAAAAGATTTCAACATTAGCCTACGAGTATGGAAGGCATGCGCCAAAAACACTAAAGCCCCGTGATAATGTAAACATCATGCTTTGCAGTATTGAAGCCTATCGTGATAAACCCATCAAAGATGACACCGCGGGTGCGGCATTTGTAAAAGATGTGCAGGACTGGGGGAAAATTGCAAAAGACATTATTGTATGGGATTATGTAATTCAGTTTAATCATTTAGTAAGCCCGTTTCCTAATCTGCAGGTGCTACAGCCGAACATTCAATTCTTTGCGGAGAATGGCGTGAATGCCATGTTTGAGCAGGGCAATCGTGAGGTGGGTGGTGAATTTGCCGCGCTGCGTTCCTATCTCATTTCTAAACTACTTTGGGATCCTTATTTGAATGTGGATTCCGTGATGAATGATTTTTTGTTTGGATATTACGGTGCGGCAGGTAAGCCTGTCCGTGAGTATATTAATCTGATGCGTGAGCAATTGTTGAAAGGCGGTAAACCGCTTCGCATTTTTGGTTCACCTAATGAAGCGGCAGACACTTATTTATCACCTGAACTTATTACAAAATATAATTTATTATTTGACAAAGCTGAAAAGCTGGTTGCAGATTCAAGTGAAATATTGGAGAGGGTCCGGATAGCACGGCTTCCTTTAATGTATGCAAAAATGGAACAGGCGAAAAAAAACTGGACAGGAGAAAATGGATTATTTGAAAAGGTGAATGGTAAATGGGAAGCCAAAACAAATATCAGGAACATGGTTGATGAATTTACAGACTTATGCAAAAGGGAAGGCGTAACGCAGGTTAAAGAATGGAGCACCACGCCGGAAGAATACCGGTCGGCGATGTACCGGATATTTTCACAGGGTATGAATGAACATCTTGCCTATGGGAAAAAAATAACGATGATTAGCCCGGATACATCTGACATCAGTGAAGAGAAATTGAAAATGCTCGTTGACGGTAAGCGCGGCAGTCATGATTATGATAACAACTGGATAAATTTTGCGGGTAAAGATCTTGACGTAGTAATCGACCTGGGCGAAGTGAAAAAAGTCAGAAAGATCGGATCGGGTTATTACCAGTTAGGATTCTGGTTGCGGCTTCTTCCAACAAACGTGGAATATTACACTTCGACAGACGGAAAGAAATTTGATCGCGTTACAAATATGATGAATACATTACCTATAGATCAGTACGGAGGATACCTGCGGGAATTTAATACTGAATTTGCTGCAAGAGATGCGCGGTACATAAAAGTATGGGCTCACAGTATGGGAAATACTCCGGGCTGGCATCCCGGGGCCGGCCGTCCTGCTCACATGCTGGTGGATGAGATTGTTGTTGAATAAAAAAACCAATAGGCAGACAATGAATAAAGATGATTTAAATGAGAGCTGTTTGCTGGTTTTTTAGGAAATTTGCATCTCTAATTAAAAAACTAAAAATGAACACTACCCCCGGCACACTGTTCGATAAAGTGTGGGACTCACATGTAGTTCGTAAAATTGAAGATGGCCCCGACGTGTTTTTCATCGATCGCCACTTTATTCATGAAGTAACAAGCCCTGTTGCTTTTCGTGGTTTGGAAAGCAGGAACTTGAAGGTGATGTTTGCTGGTAAAACCTTTGCCACAGCCGATCACAATACGCCAACGATCAACCAGCATTTGCCGGTACAGGATCCCCTTTCGGCTAACCAGCTAAAAGCGCTGGAAACGAATTCGGCTAAATATGGAATTTCGCATTGGGGATTGGGCAATCCAAAAAACGGGATTGTGCATGTGGTAGGGCCGGAGAACGGAATCACGCTTCCGGGTATGACCATTGTTTGTGGCGATTCACATACTTCGACGCACGGTGCGTTTGGCGCCATTGCATTTGGCATCGGCACTTCTGAAGTGGAAATGGTGCTTGCATCGCAATGTATCATGCAGCCAAAGCCCAAGAAAATGCGCATTAATGTAAATGGCAAAATGGGCAAAGGCGTTACGGCAAAAGATGTAGTTCTCTATATCATCTCTAAGCTAACGGCTGCAGGCGCTACCGGTTACTTTGTTGAATTTGCAGGTGAAGTGTTTGAGAACCTGAGCATGGAAGGAAGAATGACTGTTTGTAATATGAGTATAGAGATGGGTGCACGTGGCGGAATGATCGCTCCTGATGAAACAACATTTAATTACATCAAAGGAAAAGATAAAGCGCCAAAGGGTGAAGCCTGGGAGAATTCACTTGCTTACTGGAAAACATTAAAGACAGATGCCGGCGCAATATTCGATATAGAATACAATTTCGACGCGGCCGATATTGAACCCATGATCACCTTTGGAACAAATCCGGGAATGGGCATGGGCATCAGCAAACATATTCCAGTTTCACACGATACTGCGAGTGGAAACGCCAGCTATGAAAAATCGCTTAACTACATGGGCTTTCATGAGGAGGATGCGATGCTGGGCAAAAAGGTCGATTATGTTTTCGTCGGCAGTTGTACCAATGGCCGCATTGAAGATTTCCGTGCATTTGCATCAATAATAAAAGGAAGAAAAAAAGCAGATAATGTCACTGCGTGGATCGTTCCCGGCTCACATGTTGTTGAACAGCAAATAAAAGATGAGGGCATCCTCGATATTTTAACCGAAGCAGGTTTTCAATTACGGCAGCCTGGCTGCTCTGCCTGCCTGGCAATGAATGACGATAAAATTCCGGCAGGTAAATATGCCGTGAGCACCAGCAACAGAAATTTTGAAGGCAGGCAGGGCCCCGGTGCAAGAACGATGCTGGCGAGTCCGCTGGTGGCTGCAGCCGCAGCAGTGACCGGAGTGGTGACGGATCCGCGGGAACTGCTTTAATTCAATGTACGATCTACGAGGATTGATGTACGAGGGAAAAAAACGCAACTCTGAACTTTGAACCAAAAACTACGAACTAAATAATGGCTTACGATAAATTTACAGTACTAACGAGCACGGCTGTCCCAATGCCAATT
>JBDTMP010000366.1:0-3486 GCA_039934215.1 Ginsengibacter sp. | reverse complement strand
TGGAAAGAGAGCGTTGTTTTTATATTAGAAGATGATGCGCAAAACGGATCAGATCATGTAGATGCCCATAGAAGTCCTGTTTATCTTGCAGGCCCGTTTGTAAAAAGAAATTTTGTTGATCATACTCCGTATACTACTTCGGGAATATTGAGGACAATTGAATTAATATTAGGCCTGCCGCCAATGAGCCAATATGATGCTGCCGCTACTCCTTTATGGCGCTGTTTTACAGCAACGCCTGACGAAACCGTTTTTAATCATTTACCTGCACAGGTTGATCTTACAGAAAAGAATACAGCAGTAAATAAGCTCTCACAAAAAAGTGAGGCATTTAATTTTACGAAAGAAGATGCGATAAATGATGCCGAATTTAATGAAGTACTGTGGAAGGGAATTAAAGGAATGGAGAGCGTGGTGCCATCACCTAAAAGAGCCGCCTTCCTGAGCGTAAGAAAAGATTTGAAAGATGATGATTGAAAAAATTTATTCGAAGTAGATAACAAAAATAGTTGCCCCTTTGGGAGATAGAGGTTTGACAGGAGCTATAAATCATTTATCAATTTTTCCAATTCCACTTCTTCCAGAACAGTCCGAATGGAATTGTCGTTATCCCAATGCCATTTTACCAGGCTTATTTTACCATCGCCTATTTCAATACCTGTAATATCGCCGTCATTATAGCAACAGCATCCACTGTTAAAATACGTAGGGCGTAGTTTTGTTCTATTCGAACTGTTTTCGATTTTATTTTCATTAATTGTATTATTTGGATGGTCTGAATATAAACCAGCTGCAAATACGGGTTTATGAGTATGGCCTGTTATAAGCACAAGATCTTTTTTATGACTGCTCCATTCATACATCATGATGTTATGCCTGTCTCTTAAAACAAAATCCTTTGCGGGAGTATTTACATTTATTTCAAGGTAGCGCTGAAAGGGTCGCCAGATATGGCTCACAAGCCAGGTGCTGAAACTATTATTGTCACTTAGCTTGTCTCCCTGGTGGCCGTGCGTTAAAAAAACTGATAAAGATTTATTGCTGAATTCTGAATGCAATAGAATTCCCTCCCAAACAGGTAAAGGCAAATCAAAAATATTTTTAAACCATTTACTGACTTCAATTTTATCTTTCCAGGTGAGATCGTGGTTACCAAAAGTTTTGAAATATTTTCCCCGGTCGTGAAACCTTGCTTCTGATTTTAAGGCAGTCACATTTTTGGAAATAACCTGTTCGGGTTTATACTTCCATAGTTCCTCGCTATCCCCTAAATTGATATAGTGAAACTGATTGCTGTAGTAGAAATCCAGCGCTGCTAAATAATTTTTTTCATTGCCCGCAAAATCATCTCCATGATCCCTGTTGCCTTTATGATGATCGCTGAAGATGATAAATTTATCAGCGCTAAAATCTACTTCAAGAGCAAGGCCACGTTTGCCAGGTCTTTCCTTTAAGTTTCGCAGCAGTTTACTTAACGATTTAAACACCTCTTTCTTATCAGGAGCTGACGCATTTGATGCAAGCCTTGTTAGCAGGGGGCTTAATATTTTCTTTAAAAATTTTTTCAAAATTTAATCTGAATTCTAAATGTGTTTTGAGGTTTCGGCCACGGGCGTGGCCTGGCACCTGTCTAACATTTATTCAGTGACGTTTCTGGATTTAAAATATTTCCCAACTACAGGTATGCGCTCAAATTCTTTTTTTTCTACCTGCAAAATAAACCAACCATACATCGCAAGTAATATTGTTGCACTGATAAGACTAATAGTATTTCCTTTGAAAAAATATACAATGCCTGAGTGAATAAAATATAAGAGAACAACGATTACAATATATGCGCATAGCTTTTTCCAGGCGTAAGGAACCGGATATGCTTTTTGGCCCCATAAAAATGAAATTACCATCATGCTTCCATAGCAAAAAAAAGTGGCCCACGCACAAGCCATATAACCAAAGAAAGGAATAAATATATAATTTATGAGCAGGGTAATGGCCGCGCCGATAAGTGTTATATAGGCACCCGATATAGTTTTATGCGTAAGCTTATACCAGATGGATAAATTATAATAAATGCCCAGGAACATATTGGCAAGAAGCAGGATAGGAACAACTTTGAGGCCTGTCCAGTAAATTTCTTTGCTTAAAAAATATTTCCAGATATCAATATACATGGCAACGACCAAAAACATAACAGTGATTGTAATTACAAAAAACTTCATCACCCTTGCATATACTCTTTGTGGATTCTGGCCTTCAGCCTGCTTAAAGAAAAAAGGCTCTGCGCCCATTCTAAATGCCTGTATAAAGAGCGTAATTAAAATTGATAATTTGTAGCACCCTGAATAGATAGCTACTTCATTTTTTGCTGCGGTAAGGTTTGCAACAGGTGCAAGCCACGTAAGCATGATACGGTCAAAAGTTTCATTGATCATTCCTCCAAAACCTGCAATAATCAACGGCAACGAATAAATCATCATAGTTGCCCACACTCTTCTATCGAATTTAAATTCAAAAGAAAAAAATTCTTTATGCAAAAGTATCAGTGCAAAAAATGAGGCGCACAAATTGGCAATGATTACATAACCCACACCGTAGCCAGGCTTATAAAAAGTAGCGATAAATCCGTATGGATTTTTTTTAACCAGCGCCGGACAAACCGAGATCAAAAAATACGTGACTGCAATCTGCAGAATAATTGTTGATAATCTTATTAAAGCGTATTTACGTGGCCTTTGATCAAGACGCAGTTTAGCAAAAGGTAATGTAGATAAAGTATCTAATCCTATAATAAGAGCAGCGTAAGTGATAAATTCCGGGTTGTCGTCCAGTCTTAATAAATGGGCTATTGACGACCGTGAAACGATAAGGAGAACGGTAAGAAAAAAAGTGCTGCACAAAATTGAGATGGTAGCAGTGCTGTAAATATTTTTTTTATATTCTTCTTTGGAGGCAAATCTGAAATATGCGGTTTCTATTCCATAAGTAAAAATTATATTCAAAAAAGGAATGGCTGCATACATGATGCTCATATCACCATAACCCGTACTCGATAAGGTTAATGTTAAGTAAGGCGTGAGCAAATAAAATAGAAACCGTGCAGCAATAGAACTTACCCCATACCACATCGTTTGTCCCGCCAATTTTTTAATGCTGCTCAAGTGCTCGATTTTTTAAAAAAGCTCAAATTTACTTTTATAATCTTTAATGAAGGCGAAGGAAAATTATGGTTGGGAAAATCTTTTGTCTTTAAGAAAAGAAGTGTCTTTTAATGTATGCAAAAAATAAACAAGGTCATCCCTTTCTGCATCGGTAATATTGGGTGGCTTTCTCAAAGATGAATCAAGGGTAGGACCTGGCACAATTCCCTTACGATAATGGTCAACAACTTTGTATAGTGAATAAAGCCTTCCATCGTGCATGTAGGGAAATGTAACTGAAACATTTCTTAAACTGGGAACAATAAATTTTAATGAATCCGCAGGGTCG
>JBDTMP010000365.1:0-6347 GCA_039934215.1 Ginsengibacter sp. | reverse complement strand
GCTGCTGCGTCTCCAAGAGGACAAATAGTATTGCCTTCTATCTTTCTTTGAATATCCCAAAGCAAATCAATATCCTTCATCTCTCCTTTTCCGTTTTCAATTTTATTGAAAATTTTCTCCATCCACCCCGTCCCTTCACGGCAGGGAGAACATTGCCCGCAACTTTCATGGCGATAGAATCTTGCAAGAGTTAATGTATGACGAACCACACATTGATCTTCGTCTAAAACTATAAAGCCACCCGATCCCATCATGCTTCCCGTAGCAAAGCCGCCATCGGCAAGACTTTCATAATTCATCATTCTTGTTTCGCCTTTTGCTGTCTTTAATAAAAGATTAGCAGGCAATATAGGAACTGATGATCCACCGGGAATACATGCTTTCAATTTTTTTCCATTAGGAATGCCGCCGCAATATTCATCACTATAAATAAATTCTTCAACAGAAATCGTCATATCAATTTCATAAACACCTTGTTTATTAATATTGCCACATGCAGAAATTAATTTTGTACCCGTTGATTTGCCTACGCCGATTTTTGAATATGCTTCACCACCATCATTTATAATGGGAACAATGGCTGCGATTGTTTCAACATTATTCACAACAGTGGGGCAACCCCAAACGCCCTTCACTGCCGGAAACGGTGGCTTAATTCTTGGCAATCCTCTTTTACCTTCAAGACTTTCGAGCAATGCAGTTTCTTCTCCGCATATATAAGCTCCTGCACCCCGATGCAGGTAAAGCTCACAATTAAATCCACTTCCTAAAATATTTTTACCAAGAAATCCATTTTGCTTTGCTTCTGCAATTGCATTTTCAAGAATATCAGTAATCCAATCATATTCACCGCGAATGTATATATATGCAACATTGCTTCCTAACGCAAACGATGAGACGATCATTCCTTCAATTAATAAATGAGGAATGAATTCCATCAGGTACCTGTCTTTAAAAGTTCCGGGTTCACTTTCATCTGCATTGCAAACAAGATACCTTGCAACACCTTCAGGCTTTGCAAGGAAACTCCATTTCATTCCCGTAGGGAAACCAGCGCCACCACGGCCTCTTAAGCCGCTTCTTTTCACCTCCTCAACAATATCATTGGGTTGCATCTTAAGAGCTTTCTCTACACTTCTGTAACCTCCCTCACGCCGATAAACATCAAAAGCGCGGATGCCTTCAATATGAACTTTATTTAAAAGAAGTTTTTTACTCATTTCCCAAAGGGATTTTTTTTTATTTTTTTTTATTTTTTACACCATTAACATTCTCATTGGATGCAACTCTCTTGTAAAAGGATTCAAAACCAGCCCCAAACTTTCTAATGCAGTTACTCCCAATAATGGCTCATCACCTTCTTCACCATAAATAACCGGTGCAGGCCCGCCTTCACCATTATATTCAAAATATCCACTCGCTACTCTCCGGGTAATTTTTGTTCCATCAGCCAGGGTGAAATCAATTGTTCTATATGTTTCAATTTCCAACTCATCCAGTATTTTGCCTGGAACCAAACTATACACTGCACCACTATCAATCAAAAAATCCAATTCAACAGATTTTTCGGATTTGCGGTGTTCTTTAAATAGTAAACGTTTTACAGTTATTCCCATCTAGTTTTTCTTTTCACAATTAAACATCCAATGTATTCCAAATTTATCTGTGAGCATTCCAAATCTTGCTCCCCAGAACTGATCCTGCAATGGCATTGTTATCTTTCCTCCTTCGGCTACTTTTGGAAATACTTTTTCAAGTTGCTCTATACTATCACATTCAATAGATAAACTAATCATAGTACCCGGATCGGCCTCATTCTCTCCCATCATATCAGAAAACATAATTAATGTATCGCCAAATTGTAAACGTGCATGCATAATTTTATCTTTCAACTCAGCGGGAGTTTCCATTGGTGATTCACCATATCTTCCTAATTGAAGAATTTCTCCATCGAAAGCTTCTTTATAAAAATTAATTGCCTCTTCGCAATTTCCGTTAAAACCTAAATAAGCATGTAGCTTCATACTATTTTATTTTTAATTATTTGCAGCCGCAGTTGCAGTGCACTCTGCAATTATTGCATCTACTTTTTCTTTTGTAAGATGTTCCCGGTATGTTTTACCCAATTGCATCATTGGCGCATAGCCACATGCACCAAGGCATTCGACTACTTTCAAGGTAAATAATCCATCCGTAGTGGTTTCTCCTATATTTATCGCAAGTTTTTCTTTTATATAATTAATTATTTCATCACTTCCATTAATCATGCACGGTCCCGTTTGGCAAACTTCAAAAATATATTTACCGACAGGTTTCAAGTTATACATTGAATAAAAAGTAGCTACTTCATACACTTCAATTGGTTGAATATTTAGTAGGGAAGCAACATAATCCATGGTGCTTACGTCAAGCCAGCCACCGAATTCTTTTTGAGCCAAATGAAGTATTGGCAACAGCGCACTCTTTTGTTTTCCCTCGGGATAATGAGAAATCAGTTGTTGAACTTTATCGAGTTTTTCTTTTGAAAATTGTGCAGTCATTTATTTTCGTTCCTTGATTTTAATTTACTAATATCTGCAAAATCTTGCGGCCTGCCCGCTTTTTCTTTTACTTTAAGTAGTTCAGTATAACCAATAAAATTTATTTTAGAACCTTCAAAATCAATTACCCTCTTATTTGCCCAAGCTTCCTGAAAAGGGACGCCATCAAGATCATTTAAAATATCAATCCGAATCGGTTCATGTCCTAGTTGTGTTATAAAATCTTTTTTTAAAAAATCTTCTTTTTTAAGTTTTAATGATGCGAATCCAAATTCGTTAATTACCTCCACCATTTTCGCTGCATTCTCATCAGAAATTTTAATACACACATCAAAATCTTTGGTAGAACGGGGATAGCCATGAACACTCACCGCATACCCTCCAACCACTAAATATTCTACTTTGTACTTATTACATAATTCTATAAAATCAATAAAATCTGTTTCAAGTTTCAACTTCTTCATGCAGGCTTCTTTTGTAAACTACTTTTTTTATTGATTGATTTTTAATATTTCCAAATACCGTTTCCCGCAAATCCATTAAAGTCCACAAACGATATTCTGCAGATTGTTCTGACCAAAATTTATCGTCGGCTTCTTCCGCTTCTTTGAAACTGTATTTCTTCGCCACCAATAATATTTTTCTTTTTTTCTCCATAAAATCAAAATTGGACAAATCAATTCTAAATTCATAATTTCTAATTCGATTAAGCATCTAACTCCCCTGCTATCAAATTCAAACTGCTCATAGTTATGATTGCGTCACTCAACATTCCACCTTTGGTCAGTTCTGAATAAGCCTGGTAATAAATAAAACACGGCCTTCTGAAATGCAATCGGTACGGGGCTCTTCCGCCATCACTTATAAAATAAAAACCAAGCTCACCATTAGCACCTTCCACGGCAGAATATATTTCACCTGCAGGCATTTCAATTTCACCCATAATAATCTTAAAGTGATAAATAAGCGCTTCCATTTTTGTGTAAACATCTTTTTTATCAGGCAAATAATATTCAGGTACATCAGCATGAAAAACTTCTGCATCTGCACCTTTGAACTCCTGTACTTTTTTATAAGCTTCTTTTATTAGATGAAGGCTTTCCCACATTTCCTGGTCACGAACCAAAAACCTGTCGTAACAATCGCCTGTAGAACCTACCGGAATTGTGAAATCAAATTCTTCATAACTGCTGTAGGGAGTATGCACACGCACATCATAATCAACTCCTGCAGCCCGAAGATTTGGACCGGTAAATCCATAGTTCAATGCACGCTCTGCGGATATAGGGCCAACGCCAATTGTACGCTCCATAAAAATTCTATTACGAACAAAAAGATTATCAAACTCTGTTAAAACAACCGGCCATTCTTTTATAAATTTTTCCAGTTTTTCAAAAGCGGTATTAGTGAAATTTCTTTCAAACCCTCCTATCCGTCCAATATTTGTTGTGAGCCTTGAGCCACATATCTCTTCATAAATTTCGTAGATAAGTTCACGGTATTGCATTACATACAAAAATCCGGTATAAGCGCCTGAGTCAACACCTACAATTGAGTTACAGATAAGATGATCTGAAATGCGGGCAAGCTCCATAATAATTATCCGCAAATAATCTACACGCTTTGGTGTTTTTACGTCGAGCAATCTTTCGCATGCGATATGCCATCCCATGTTATTGATAGGAGAAGAACAATAATTCAAACGATCAGTGAGAGGTGTAATCTGGTATAAGGGGCGATGCTCTGCAATTTTTTCGAATGCACGATGAATATAGCCTACAGTTTGTGTTGCACCTACAATTTTTTCACCATCTAATTCAATTATATTTTGAAAAACACCGTGTGTAGCAGGATGTGTAGGACCGAGATTCAGTGTAGTCGTCCGTTTTTCAAGGCTTCCATCCGGTAATTTTACATGTTCACTCATTCAGTCAATAATTTTCAATTTCTTATTAATCTCTCCCAAACATTTCATCATCTTTATCCGTTCTTTTTTGATCTTCTAACGGAAACTCTTTTCGCAGAGGAAAATATTCCATGTCATCAACATTTAATATTCGTTTAAGATTTGGATGACCTATAAAATTTACACCATAAAAATCATACGTTTCTCTCTCCATCCAGTTAGCAGCCGCATACAAGGCCGTTGCACTAAAAACATCAGGCTTATTAATATCAGTGTATATCTTAAACCGAATGCGGATATTATCAACAAGATTATGAAGGTGATAAACAACTGCAAGTTCCTCCGCCTTTTTCTCTGGATAATGCACCGCACACACATCAGTTAAAAAACGAAATTGTAATTCAGCATCATCATAAAGAAATTGAAGTACTTTCAGATTTAAGTCTTTATCTGATGAAAAAGTAAGCATGCCATAAGGTTCTTCCCAACTGAACAATCCTTCTCCAAATCTTTCCGTAAGTTTCTTTCTTATTATTTCGTTGGTTAAAGCCATATTGAAACCTTAAAGTGACTTCGATTAAATTTAAAATATTGTTCTTCATTCCCTTTAATGGAAATAAGGCATTTATTGTATTCCATAACTCCTCATTAATTCTTTATATCGGTCAGAATTTCTTCTTCTTAAACTCTCTTTACCAACCAGGTCCTGCACCTTCATAAAACCATCTAATACTGCTTCAGGTCTTGGCGGACAACCCGGCACATAAACATCTACAGGAATAATTTGATCTATTCCCTGGAGAACCGAATAAGTATCGAAGATGCCACCGCTGCTTGCACACGCGCCCATTGCTAAAACCCATCTCGGCTCAGCCATTTGCAGGTAAACCTGTTTTACAATCGGTGCCATTTTCTTGGCGATCGTTCCCATAACCATAAGAAGGTCGCATTGACGTGGGGAAAAACTTACTCTCTCAGAACCAAATCTTGCAAGGTCATAGTGAGAACCCATCAGCGCCATAAATTCAATTCCACAGCAACTAGTTGCAAAAGGTAAAGGCCATATCGAATTTTTTCTCGCGAGTCCAACAACATCGTTTAATTTGGAAGCAAAAAAACCTTCCCCGGTAAAACCCGGAGGGCCTTCAACCATTCCTATCGGAGTTTCAATTCGCTTTTCTGTTATATTATATTGTACCGGACGTGCCATCGTTAATTTTTAATCTTTTTAAGTAAACACATAAACGCAACTGTCGATAGGCAAAATTGCTATTGGCATATTGCCTGTTTTTTCATTCTTCCCAGTTCAACGCCCCTTTTTTTATTATATATAAAAAACCGGCGAGAAAAAACCCTACAAACATTAATACTGCAATAAAACCATGCCAGCCCAGCTCCCTGAAGTTTACCGCATAGGGATAAAAGAAAATTACCTCCACATCAAATAACACGAACAATATGGCAACGAGAAAATATTTAATAGCCATTGGCTGGCGTGCGTTTCCCTGCGATTCTATTCCACTCTCAAAATTTTGAAGCTTATCAGTCGTGTTCCTTCTTGGCCCCAAAAGATGCGTTCCTACTATCATTAATGCAAGAAGGGCAACTGCAAATAAAAGCTGAATGCCAATTGGGAGATAGTTAACTGCGCTGTTTATATCGGGAGGGGCTTGTAATAAAAATAGTTCCATTAAAAATGAAAATTATTATTTGCAAAAATACTACAGCGATGGCAATAATCAATATGAAGTATTCGTGTTTTAAATGATTTATAAGAGAAGGAATATGAAATCAAATCACATGACCAGGGCATCAAAAAACCCGGCTTTAAAACCGGGTTTCATAACTAACACATTTTATTTTGATTTTATTTTAGTCTTACCGGGTTTTATCTTTTCTTT
>JBDTMP010000364.1:0-5692 GCA_039934215.1 Ginsengibacter sp. | reverse complement strand
GGGTTACAGCATACTTATCAAGATCAGTTATTCCTTCTAAAGCGAGCACGTCTTCGTCAATAAAACAATTACCAGTGCATTCATCGGAAGGCTTGCTTAAAATAAAATAAGCAGCATCTGCAATTATTTCCGGTGTCCTGCTCATATTTATAAGTGTTTCTCCACCCAGTAAATTCCTTACTGCGGCTGTTGCAATCGTTGTTTTTGGCCAAAGTGTATTTGCCGCGATTTTATAATTTTTTAACTCTCCTGATAATCCTAAAGCAATCATCGTCATGTTATATTTGCTCATAGTGTAAGCAAGATGGTTAGTAAACCATTTTTTATCAGGACTTATTGGCGGTGAAAGATTAAGGATATGTGGGTTATTCCCCTTTTTTAAATGAGGAATGCATGCCTTACTTACGAAAAAAGTTCCTTTAACATTTATATCATGCATCAGGGAAAAAGCTTTACTTTCTGTCTGTTCTGTTTTTGATAAATAAATTGCTGAAGCATTATTTATCAATACATCTATACCACCAAATGTTGACACCGCAGCATCTACAGCATTCTGAATTTGATCTTCGAAACGTATATCGCATTGAACAGGAAGTGCTTTTCCGCCCGCCTTTTCTATCTCATTTGCCGCGCTGTAAATAGTTCCCCCAAGTTTTGGATTCTCTTCAATTGATTTTGCTGCAACAATAATATTTGCTCCTTGGGCCGCGAGTTTTAAAGCGATTGCTTTTCCAATTCCGCGGGATGCGCCGGTAATGAATATTGTTTTATTTTTAAAAGTCATAAGCAATCTAAATTAGGTAGAATGAAAATAACATAATGTAATTTATATGCGAAAATAAGCCCGCGAATAATATGACCGTCAATTTCACGACAATTACTCCGTAATAGTATACAAAAAAGAAAGGCCCCTGTAGAAACAGGGGCCGTTTACCAAAACTAACTGCTTATGAGAAAATTGACTTTTAAACTTTAATACTCTACATATTTCAAATCACATGCCAAAAGTAAAATGATTTCTGTTAAGGAATTTATAATAGCCTTTTCTTTAATTGTTTTTTAAGAAATCGCACTATAAAACCCCTTTTTGAATTCCAAGGTAAATAAATGGTTTTCTATTGTTGTGTAAGTTTTTCAGAATTTTCAGCAAACTGAAGTGAGTCAATAAATTCCTGTAATTCCCCATTTAGCACATCATCGAGATTGTAAACTGTAAGACCGATACGATGATCGGTTACTCTGCCCTGCGGAAAATTGTAGGTTCTTATCTTAGCAGAGCGATCGCCTGTGCTCACCAGGCTTTTGCGATGCCTGGAAATTTCTTCTTCCTGGCGGCGTAC
Source organism: Ginsengibacter sp. (assembly GCA_039934215.1). Classification (GTDB taxonomy): domain Bacteria; phylum Bacteroidota; class Bacteroidia; order Chitinophagales; family Chitinophagaceae; genus Ginsengibacter. The sequence goes on along the minus strand of JBDTMP010000364.1, from coordinate 4,352 downwards.
TTCTTCTTCGTATAATTTGGTACGAAGCATTTGCATTGCTTTCTCCCGGTTACCAAGTTGGCTTCTTTCTGTTTGACAAATAATAACAAGCCCTGTAGGAATGTGGGTTAGCATTACTTTGGTCTCAACCTTATTGACGTTCTGCCCTCCCGCCCCGCCACTTCTGGCTGTTTCCATTTTTACATCGCTTTCTTTTACATCCACATCCACCTCTTCTGCCTCGGGCATTACTGCCACTGTTGCGGCGCTTGTATGAACCCGGCCGCTGCCTTCAGTATCAGGAACCCGTTGTACACGGTGAACACCACTTTCAAATTTTAAAGTCCCATATACATCCTCGCCTGTTACCTCAATTTGTACTTCCTTGTAGCCCCCAACTGTGCCCTCACTCTCACTCAATAAAGCAGTTTTCCAACCCCTTTTTTCGCAAAATTTCAAATACATTCTCATTAAATCCCCCGCAAAAAGGGAAGCTTCATCACCACCGGTGCCGGCTCTTATTTCTATTATAGCATTCTTTTCATCCTGTGGATCTTTTGGAATGAGCATGTTCCTGATCTCTTTTTCAAAATTTTCTTTTTTTTGTAATAATTCCGGAGATTCCTCCTTTGCAAGATCACGCATTTCCTCGTCGTCGCTGTTGAGCATTTCTTTATTGAAATCGATATCCTCTAATACTTTAGCATACTGGTTTCTTACGCTTACAATCTTTTCCAGGTCGCGGTATTCTTTACTTAACTGGCGGTATTTTTTATTATCATTAACTATTTCAGGATTAGAAAGCGCTACGCTAAGTTCATCAAACCTTGCCCTGATTGCTTCCAGTTTATCTAACATATTTAAAAATTGTTTTGAAGACGACAGTATTGGTTCATCATTGCATAAACATGAAATCAACACTCCATATCTTCGCAGGGTTGCAAAATTAACTTATTACTTTTTACATGCCTTATCGAAAATTTCAAGCGGACTATTTATTTACGGGTTCTGATTTAACTGCCAATTCTTCCGTATTAATTACTAATGAAAAAGGGGAAATAAAAGATATAGTGGCCGCCGGGCAGGCAGGTGAAGATGTAGAAATATTTCCCGGAATATTATGCCCCGGATTTATAAATACGCATTGTCATATCGAACTTTCACACCTTAAAAATAAAATTGCTGAACAAACCGGGCTCCCTGATTTTGTTTATAAAGTTGTTAGGGAACGGCATTATCCTGAAGAAGAAATTGTAGATGCGATAAAGACAGCACAGGCAGAAATGTTGCAAAACGGGATCGTGGCAGCCGGTGATATATGTAATAATGAACTCGCACTTTCAATAAAGAATGATGCACGGCTTCGCTATTACAATTTTATTGAAGTAACCGGATGGAATCCTTTGGAAGCGGCTGAAAGATTTGCGCATAGTAAATCCATTTACGATAAATATATTGGGAATGAAAAAAAAGCTTCAATGGTTCCCCATGCCCCATATTCGGTGTCTTATCTTTTGTGGGAAAAAATTGCCCCATATTTTTCGGGGAAAATTGTAAGCATTCACAACCAGGAAACACCTTTTGAAGATGAATTCTTTTTAAAAGGAAAAGGCGAACTAACGAAAATGTATGAAATGATGAAAATTGACAATTCGTTTTATACGTTTCCGGGAGTATCAAGCCTTCAATCGTATTTCGAAAAATTATTCTCTGCGTCGTCTGTTATATTGGTGCATAACACATTTATAACACAAGATGATATTGATTTTATTACCAGGAAAAAGCCTTTCGGGCAACTAGTGTCATTTTGTTTATGTCCTAATGCAAATGTTTATATAGAAAATAAATTACCGCCTGTTGAAATGTTGATGGATGCAAAAGTTAATATTGTCGTGGGTACTGATAGTCTCGCATCAAATCATCAGCTCGATATATTGGAAGAATTGAAGACGATATCAAAAAAATTTCCGGCTATAAAAACAGAAACAATGCTTACATGGGCGACACTGAATGGCTCGAAGGCTTTACAGATGGAAGATACGCTGGGAAGTTTTGAAAAGGGAAAGCAGCCAGGCATTGTGTTGATTGAAAATATAAAAGCCAATAAATTTACTGACGCATCAAAGGCAAAAAGAATTTTGTAGCATTCGTATTTCGTAGTCTTCTCTTACAACAACTCATGCAAAACAGGTAACGTCTTCATCGTTCCGAATTCTGAAATATGAAGTCCATAATAATATTCCATTACTGATAGCATCGTTTTTCGAATATTTTTATTCAGCTTAATTTCTTTGAGATCAGATGGGTGATGTGCTTTCAAAACTTGTGAAATATGATTACTTATGTCAGCGTTTACCGGGTAATCCTGCGCTAAATTTTTATTACTAAAATTCCCTTCGCCGGGATTAAAAAAATTATTTTCTATAGAATAGTTATCGTCTAAACGAAATCCAAAAAAATAAGCAAGCTGCATGGAAAAGTAAAGAGGAAAATTAGCGGTGATTTCATTGCCGCAAATATCAAGTTTCAAAAAAACATCTTCACAAAAATTAAAGAGATCTGAATTGGGTTCGGGCTGTTTCAGGCATTTATATAAAAGCTCAACCATGTAAAGGGCTACTGTATTTTTTGCTACGTCACTTAAAATATTCCTGTACAGGTGGCCCCATCTCAGTTCTTTAATCCGTTGCAAATTTTTCAGATCGCTGTGATAAACCTGCATTTCAAGAATAGAGGAAGGCTGAAAAAAATGTGCCTTCGATGTTTTGGTTTGTGTACGCACTCCATTTACGATGTAGGATTGAATTCCAAAAGCTTCAGTAAAAATGCTGGCAATCACTGATGTTTCACCATATTTTATGGTCCGCAATACAATGCCTTTTGTGGAATGGATCATAATTAAAGTAAAAGATTTCGCGTCTTTATATTTCTAAAATTACTATCATATTTCCATCAATATCCCACAAAGGCCCAGAGGCCACAAAGTATTTTGTCTTTGCGTTCTTGGTGGCTTAGTGGGATAATTTGTTACGGCATAATAAACTTAACATCATGGTTGGTGCTAAATTTATTGTTTTATAAACCTTGCTGTTTGTGACTTGCCTTCCTGGTTGGTAACATAAAGTTGGTAAATTCCTGGCAGTAGTTTTTTTGTATCAATTGTTACGTGGTTATTGCCTTGTGTGAGGTGGAAATTTTGCTGCGAAATAATTCGTCCGGCAGGATCGGTAATAACAAGCTGCATATTATCACTTCTTCCTGAATTGATTTGTAAAACAGGATTTTCCTTTCCAACCGGGTTGGGTGAAATATTAATAAATTGGAAACTTTTGCTTTTAGAAAAGAGTGAAACAATATTGCTGTAAGAAAATCTGCCATCTATGTCCACTGTTTTTATGCGATAATAATTTGATCCCTGCAAAGGATTTTTATTAGTAAAATCAAAAGGCTGTGCACATCTCGCCTGGCTCGCTTCTATCTTGCCTATAGAGAAAAAATGTATGCCATCAATACTATTTTCAATTTCAAACTTCGCTTTTGTTGAAAGGCAGTTTACTTTCCAGTTTAGCAAATGATCGCTTCCTGATTGAGATCCTTTAAAATAAAATAGAGTAATAGGTAAAGAATGTGAAGGTAAACTTGTAATATAAAAACCGGAGAAGCCTGTTACAGGCACGTTTACTTCCCACCAGTTTCTGCTGCTATTCCAACTTACATTAAACCCCGGAGTAGCGGTTGTAAAATCAACTGATGTACCCGTGTAATTATCGGGATTGGTTCCGGTTCCGTGAAATTGACGAAGAATAAGATTATTAATACCAGCTACATCTGACGGCCCGGATGGTAAAGTCGTTAAATTATTGTCAACAGACTGCAGGTTGTAAGCATCAAATTCACTTTGTAAATAATACAAAGTAATAACTGCCGTAGCATTTGCTGCATTTACGATTGGCTGAATATCATATTTCCTGGCAAGATAAAAATCAGGTGTACCCAATTTAGCCGGGGAACTGTTAACCGTCACGCAGGAATTTATAGAATTGGCGACAGGATTAGCTCCCGAAGGTTGAATACTGGCGATCAGGTTACAATTGCCATCTCTAAAATAAGTAATTCCTTGCGCCACGCTTTTATTTTGGCAAACTTCAATTCCAGGGCTGGCGGTTGCAAGCGAGTATGAAGAGGTATTAATATTTAATGTAACGGTTGTGTTGCCCGACTGGGAATTAGCCGGGTTTACAGCTGTAACTGTATAAGTGGTTGTTGCCGTTGGATGAGCGGATATTATTGCACCTGTATTACTCGTTAAACCGGAGGCTGGTGACCATGTATAAGTAAATTGATCTGGTGTAAACCGGTAAGCATCGGGAATG
>JBDTMP010000363.1:0-6310 GCA_039934215.1 Ginsengibacter sp. | reverse complement strand
CATTCTCACGTTCCTTTTCTTGAAGGTAAATCATCAACTGGCCGGCTTGGTATCGATATTCATGCTACCGCGGGCAAAGGGGATGTAGGATTTTGCGGTAACTGGACGTTGGAAATTTCCAGCAAAATTCCGGTAAGAATTTATCATGGAATGCCGATTGGCCAGCTTATTTATTTTCCTGTTGATGGCCAGGTAGCTGTAAAATATAATGAGAAAAAAAATGCGAAATACAGTGGCCAGCCAGGTAAACCTGTAGAGAGCATGATGTGGAAAAATGAGTTTTAAGCCGTGACTCAACCCCTGACAGGAGTTCTCAATTCAATCACCGTAATCTCCGGCAATATCCCCACCCTTCCGGGATAGCCAATAAATCCAAAGCCCCTGTTCACATATAATTTTTGTTTTCCTTCTTCATAAAGGCCGGCCCATTCTTTATACACATATTGCACCGGGCTCCATTTAAAGCCCGGTATTTCTATCCCAAATTGCATTCCATGTGTATGGCCGCTGAACATCAAATCAATATCGCTGTAGTGACGAATTACCTGTGCATCCCAATGGCTGGGGTCATGGCTTATTAAGAGTTTGAAAGGATATTTTTCAGTACCGGCATACGCCCTCGCAATATCACCATATTTTGGAAACCTTGCTTTACTACTCCAGTTTTCTATTCCTAACAATGCAATCTTTTCGCCATTTTTTTCAAGAGCAACATGCTCATTCATTAATAATTTCCATCCGAGTTTTTCATGAACCTTGGCAAGATCTTTCAGATTTTGGTCTTTAGATACACCATTTACCGGCCAGCTTACATAATCACCGTAATCATGATTTCCGAAAGTTGAATACACACCCATCGGCGCTTTTATCCTGCTAAAAATTTCCATGTATGGTTCCATTTCGGTAGCCATATTGTTCACAAGATCACCACTGAAAATTATAAGATCCGCATTTTGCGCCATAATTTTTTCAACTCCATGTTCCACTGCTTTTTTATTGGTAAAACTCCCGGAATGCACATCGCTAAAGTGTACAATCTTTAAACCGTCAAAGGAATGTGGTAAATTATCGAACGAAAGCTTAAGCCTTTTTACCTGGTAATTATATTTATTACTAAATCCATACACGAGGCTTCCAAAAAGCGTACTGCCTGCTGCAATGCCCAGCCAGCTTAAAAAGACGGACCGGCTGATACCATCATCATTCATTTGCGAGCCCTCTGTATTTGAAAAAAATAATTTCCCCGCACTCCATTGTACCAGGCGTCGCACATCGTCAACCAAAAAGAAAATTACCGATATGAATTTTGCAAAAAATAAACCGATGATTGTTGCAAAAAGATAAGTTCTTACTTTCTTGGGAAGAAAATCCGGGCTTGTAAAAATGAACATTAGAAAACCGAGGATTGCTATAATTGAAATAAGCCAGTAAATGGAAAAAATAATTGTCCTGGTTTTTGGTGAAGCTGAATGGCTTACTGTTTTTATTACTAGAAACACATAGCTATCCAATAGCAACATGACAGCAACGATTATAAAAGCTCCTAATGGCGTACGCATAAATATTTTGTTCCTTGGAAATAAAAATTTAAAAAATTATAAATTCATTTAACTGTTCATCAATTGCCTTTAAGGTCGCATCGTTTAAACGGCCAATTTTGTCCATTACTTTATCTATGGTGGATATCGGCAATTTATTATAATGCACATTCATTTTCATATAATGCAGGCAGGCAGAAAGGTGATCCATTCCGCGTAAATTTCCCGCCCGGCCGGTTGAGACCCCCGTAAGAAGCGCCTTCTTGCCATACCATGCTTTTTTAATTTCGCTAGTGTCGATCATTGCTTTTAAAACGCCCGGGAATGTTCCATTATATTCAGGAACTATGAAAATAAACTTTGCGGAAGGGAATAAAATTTCATTTTCTATTTTTTGAAAATCTTTATTCCGGTGAAGCACATCAATATTTTTTAATGAAAATATAACGGCATCAATATTTTTAGCTTTTAATATCCTGTGATATTCCGCCGCCACCTTTTCGGTATGGCTCTCAACACGATTGGTTCCGCTTATGATTGTGTACATCGTATAAATTTACATGGCTTTCCCATCAGAGTTATAAAAAAATCAAAATGTGAATAGTTAGGGGATAGATAAAACGGTTTTATCAGTTGTTTGTTCTCTAATATTATACCTAATAATTAAATTTGCCAATCTGGCACTGGACATCCCACAAAGGCACCGAGGCCACACAGTTTTTATACTGTGTTCTTCGTTGCTTAGCGGGGAAAAATTAAAATCTCAATCTTGAATTTTAAATAGGCCACTATGAAATTTACTTATTACGGGCACGCATGCTTTGAAGTGGAAGTGAATAATAAAACGCTGTTATTTGATCCCTACATTTCGCCTAACCCGCTTGCAAAAGAAATTGATATTGATACATTAAATCCCGATTACATTTTTATCTCGCATGCACACAGCGATCATATTGCAGACGCCGAAAGGATCGCTAACAAATCAGGTGCGGCTTTAATTTCGTCATTCGAAGTATGCAAATGGTTTGAGAAAAAAGGTATTTCAAAAATTCATCCTCTTGGCATTGGAGGAAAAAAAGAATTTGATTTCGGAATCGTAAAATTAGTTTTAGCGATACATTCAAGCAGTTTCCCGGATGGCAGCTATGGCGGCACCCCCGGTGGATTTGTAGTTACTTCAACAGATGGCAATTTTTACTATGCCGGTGACACAGCTGTTACGATGGATATGCAACTAATACCGGGATATGCAGATATTGATTTTGCGATACTCCCGATAGGAGACAATTTTACCGCGTCTTATGAAGATGCATTGGAAATTGCCAACATGGTGAAAACAAAAAAAGTGGTTGGCGTACATTATAATACTTTCGATCTTATAAAAATTGATACTGAAAAAGCACAGCAACATTTCTCAGAAAAAGGCGCTTCTTTATTGCTTCCGTCAATTGGAGAAATTATCGATATATAGTATAATGATTATTTTTAGCACGATTGCAGGATTGGCTAAATTGGAATGTGATTTATTTTTTGTATAAAATAACAAGCACAGGTTTAAAAAATAATATTGAGGAATAAATAATTATGGGGAAAATAATAGGAATAGCAAATCAAAAAGGCGGTGTAGGCAAAACAACCACAGCAATAAATCTTGCTGCAAGCCTTGCGGTGCTTGAATTCAAAACACTATTGGTAGATGCAGATCCGCAGGCAAATTCTACAACGGGTGTTGGTTTCAACCTGCATAATATAACTACCGGCCTTTATGATTGCATGGTTAATGATACGTCCGCGAAAGATGTGGTCTTAAAAACAGAAATACCTTACCTCGATCTTATGCCTTCGCATATTGATCTTGTAGGAGCAGAAATTGAAATGATCAATTATCCTGACCGCGAAAGTGTTTTAAAAAATATTTTAAAGGAAATAAAAGATCAATACGATTTTATTATCATTGATTGCTCTCCTTCATTGGGATTAATTACAGTGAATGCGCTCACCGCTGCGGATAGCGTTCTGGTTCCCGTACAGGCTGAATTTTTCGCTCTTGAAGGCCTCGGTAAATTATTGAATACTATTAAGATTGTTCAAAACCGCCTCAATACAAAACTGGAAATTGAAGGATTGCTGATGACGATGTATGATGGCAGGCTTCGGCTGTGCAACCAGGTTGTTAATGAAGTAAGAAGGCATTTTGAAGACCTGGTTTTCACAACCATTATTCATCGCAATACAAGGCTTAGCGAGGCGCCCAGTTTCGGTAAGCCTGCAATATTATATGATGCCGAAAGCAAGGGCGCAATAAATTATTTGAATCTCGCCAAAGAAATTCTTCAAAGAAATAATATGACTAAAATGACACAGAAAGAAAAAATAATGGAGAAAGCCTGATACGAGATGCAGGATACAAGATGCATTAGTAACTAATAAACTATTAAACTATTAAACCGATACAAAATTTGATAGTGAATTCAGCAAATAAAAAATGAGCACTCCCAATAAAAAAGAAGCATTAGGAAAAGGAATAAGATCATTATTACAAAATATTGACACTGATCTTTCCAATACTTCTATGAGCCTGATGAAGGAATCAAAAGAAAAATTTACACACGCGAACATGCGCATACCCCTGCACATGATCGAGGCTAATCCTGAGCAACCCAGGCACGATTTCGATGAAACTGCGTTGAGTGAACTTGCGGCATCGGTAAAAATGCACGACATCATTCAGCCACTTACGGTTCTAAAACTTACTAACGGCAAGTATAGAATTATTGCCGGCGAAAGAAGGTTTCGTGCAGCGAAAATAGCAGGCCTGGCTGATGTTCCGGTATATGTAAAAGAAGCCAACGACTCAAAAATACTTGAACTTGCCCTACTCGAAAATTTACAGCGGGAGGATCTTAATGCAATAGAGATCGCATTAAGCTACAAACATTTGATGGACGATCTTGACTACACACAGGAGCAGCTTGCTGAAAGAATGGGTAAAGAAAGAAGTACCGTTACAAATTATATAAGGCTTTTAAAACTTCCCCCGGATATACAAGCCGCTGTACGAAATGGCACTATTAGCATGGGCCATGCACGGGCTCTCATTAATGTTGATATGATCGACAAACAACTATTTATTTTTAATGAAATAAAAAACAAAGAACTCTCGGTAAGGCAAACTGAAGAATTGGTAAGAAAGCTGTATGCCCCTGCAAAAGATGCTGTTAATAATTCGGTAAAACCTTCACTGCCACCGACTCTGAAAAAAATTGAAGATAATTTAGCATCTCATTTTAGTACCAAAGTGAAAATGACACAAACTAAAAAAGGAACCGGCAGTATTGTTTTCGATTATTATTCAGTTGAAGAATTAAATTCAATCCTGGATAAAATGCAGGTTTCGGTGGATTAAGCTTATGCTAAAAATATCCCTATTTTTTACGATATTTTTTTCCCTTTTCATTTTTAATGATGCTGATATTTTTGCGCAGCAAAAAACAGATAGCACATCTGCCGGTAAAGGTGTAAGAGTGGATATGCAAAAACCCAACGAGGACACAGTCATAATAAAAGGAAATAATAAAGCAGATACCTCAGGAAAAAATTTACTTGCCCTTGATACTGCTGTAAAAAAATTCAATCCCAAAAAAGCAACCCTTCGATCCGCAATAATACCGGGCTGGGGACAGGCATATAATAAAAAGTATTGGAAAATTCCAATCGTTTACGGAGCATTAGGAACAACGGCAGGCGTTTTTTTATACAATTTAAAAACCTATAAATTATTAAGAAAAGCAGTCGTGCTTAAATCAGATACCATACCGGGGAATGATGACCAGATAGACCCGCGGTTCAGGGGCCTTTCCCTGGAAGGCATACGTACAAACAGAAATCTTTTCCGGCAAAATGTTGATTATTCGGTATTATTTTTTCTTGTTTTCTGGGGGCTAAATGTAGTAGATGCAACGGTTGACGCACATCTCAAAGCTTTTGATGTAACGCCTGATATAACAATGAAAATACGGCCGGGAGTTAATTATATGACTAATGGCGCTGGTATTTCATTTGTATTCAATTTCAAAGAGAAAAATTAAAATTGTCGTTGTCGTAAGTATAGATTTTTTATTTTCAATTTACTTTTTCAATTTAAAAATATGAAGATTGCTTTAATAGGCTTTGGCAAAATGGGTAAAGCGATAGAAGAGATTGCATTAGGTAAAGGCCATGAGGTGGTACTTAAAATAGATGATCAAAACCTTGCTGATCTTACAACAGAAAATCTTAAAAAAGCAGATGTCGCCATAGAGTTTACAATCCCGGAAAGTGCGGTTGGCAATATTTTGCAATGCTTTGATGCCGGAGTACCGGTTGTATGCGGCACAACAGGATGGCTGCAGCAAAAAAAATATATTGAAGAGAAATGCAGGGAAGCTAATGGTACTTTTTTAACGACAACGAATTTTAGCATAGGCGTAAATATTTTTTTTGAACTAAATAAAAAACTGGCAACATTAATGGAGATTCATAAAAATTATAATGTTGAGATTGAAGAGACACATCACACGCAAAAAAAAGATGCACCCAGCGGCACTGCTATTTCACTTGCAGAACAGATCATTGAAAATTCATCGCAAAAGAAGAATTGGGCGCTTCGGCAAGGCCAGGATGATAATGCTACAAATAATATCGGGGAACTTTTTATTACAAGTAAAAGAGTAGACCCTGCCGCTGGAACCCATTCAGTAAAATATACTTCAGCTGTAGATGATATTGAAATA
>JBDTMP010000362.1:0-4024 GCA_039934215.1 Ginsengibacter sp. | reverse complement strand
ACCGCAAAGAAGCCGTATTTATACCATAAATGGCAATAAGGAGTCATTTGTCGGAGCCTTTGATAGTACGAGTTAGTCTGATAAATGAGATTTCTTATAATATTATTGCAATTAGAAAAATTGTTGTTGATTTGTTAAAAACTATTTATTAACTTCACAACAGTTTTCATAGGGTACGGATTAAAAACGGGCCTGGGTATCTACCCCGGCCCAATTTTTTTTTATTAAAGAATGATTGATTTAAACTGGTAACCCTTTGTTGAAAAATATTCCAGTATGCGTGGAAGGGCGTATTTAAGCCTGGGAAAGGCTTTCAAGCTATCATGAAAAACTATTATGGAGCCGGGTTTAACATTATTTACGACATTCAAGTAACAACTTTCACCTGTTAACTTCTCATCAAAATCACCGCTTAATACACTCCACATTATTGGAATAAGATTAAATCGTTTGCCTGTTAACGCTTTCAACTGGAATTTCGTGATTCTCCCATAAGGAGGTCGAAAGAGATTTGAATCGATTATATCAGCGGCGATCGCAATGTTTTCAAGATATTCGGCGTCTTTAACCTTCCACCCGTTTAAATGATTAAATGTGTGATTCGCAGGTCTGTGGCCAGCTGCAATAACACTTTTGTAAACGTCAAAATTCTTTTTTACATTATCGCCTATACAGAAAAATGTGGCAAGTGCATTATATTTTCTAAGTTCTTCCACTACAAATTGGGTTACTTCACAATGTGGGCCATCATCAAAAGTGAGGTATAAAATCTTTTCGCGGGTTGCAATCTCCCATATGCATTCCGGGTACAATTTTCTGAGCAGGAACGGCGTTTTTACCAGGTAAAACATTTGAAGAAAAATATTTTTTGGGTTGAATTAAACTTCTTCAAGAAAAATCCCTCTTAAAATTCACCAAATAATTAAAAAATACTTTATGAAATTAAAAAACTTTCTGCTTACAGCTTCTACTATTATAGTTGTAGTTGGTTTTTCTGCATGTAAAAAAGACAATAACTCTTCTTCAGAAATCGAAACGACTTTTGAATTAAGCGGAGACCAGGCAATTTCAGATAATCTAAATTCAGATGCTGAGTATGTTTTAAATGAAGCGGGAATAGATAATAACTTCTCAGGCAATACGCCTGCTACCGTTACATCAACTTTAAACGTACTCAGCTGTGCTACGGTAACAGTTACGCCATTACAGGGTTTCCCAAAAAATATTACCATTGATTTTGGCGGAGGCTGCACGTCCACAAATGGAATAACGAGGAGCGGAAAAATTTATGTTACGTTATCTGATTCGCTTCGTAAATCAGGAAGTGTGGCGGTTATGACATTCGAAAATTATTATGTAAGCAGCTTTAAGAAAGAAGGCAAAATTACATGGACCAACACCAGCCAGGCTAGCATAAAAAGCTGGCAGCGTAAGTGTGAGGACGGAAAAGTAACTGCTCCGGGTGGGCGCTACTGGCTTCATACAGGTACCCAGGATGTAGTACAGACGCAGGGTTCTTCTACACCATTTAATTTACTGGATGATGTTTTTTCCATCACAGGTAATCATACAGTTACTAATGCTGCGGGAAAATCAAGAATTTCCACAATTACTGATGCCCTGGAAAAGAAAGTATCCTGTGAAAATATTGATATGGGTAAAATAAAAATTGAAGGCCCAAATCACTTTGCTGTTCTTGATTTTGGAGACGGCAGCTGCGATAAGATCGCAACAATTTCTATTGATGGCAACACTCCAAGAACAATATTGCTAAGATAATTTCTTAAGAATAATAATAACATTTCCCTATGCTAACGAACCTGTGGCCTTTTGTCACAGGTTTTTTTATTGTTATAATACTTACAACTCTTAATTAGCCTCATTATCTTTGCCACATGAGTAAAGTAAGAGTGAGATTTGCCCCGAGCCCTACCGGGGGCCTGCATCTGGGTGGTGTTCGCACCGCTTTATACAATTATCTATTTGCAAAAAAACACGATGGAGATTTTGTTTTAAGAATTGAAGATACGGATCAAACACGCTATGTGAAAGGTGCAGAGCAATATATAATTGATTCTCTCGCCTGGTGTGGAATTCTGCCGGATGAAGGCCCGCATAATGAAGGAGATTATGCACCATACAGGCAAAGTGAAAGAAAATTTCTTTATAAAGAATATGCAGAAGACCTTGTGAGAAATGGCCATGCATATTACGCTTTTGATACACCTGAAGAAATAGAAGCCTTGAGAGAAAGACTAAAAACGCAAGGCAAAAGCAATCTCCAATACGGTCACCAGGTAAGACATGAAATGCGTAATTCTCTTTCGCTATCGAAAGAAGAAACGCAGTCATTAGTTAATTCCGGTTTGCCTTTTGTAATTCGTATCAGGATCAATAGTAATGAGTCCGTATTTTTTAATGATATGATACGTGGCGAAGTGCATATGGATACAAACGGTTTGGACGATAAAGTTTTATTAAAGGCAGATGGCATGCCTACTTATCATCTTGCTGTGGTAGTCGATGACTATTTAATGAAAATAACTCATGCATTTCGTGGCGAAGAATGGTTACCAAGCGCCGCGGTGCATGTGCTTTTATGGAAATACCTGGGCTGGGAAAGACACATGCCGAAGTGGGCTCATTTTCCATTAATATTGAAACCAGATGGTAATGGAAAATTAAGTAAAAGAGATGGCCAGCGCCTTGGATTTCCGGTTTTTGCATTAGGATGGACCGATCCTGTATCAAAAGATTTGATGGAAGGATTTAAGGAGTTGGGATTTTTACCCGAAGCATTTATAAACATGCTTGCCATGCTGGGATGGAATCCAGGAACCGAACAGGAAATTTTTTCTATTGAAGAATTAATCGAAAGTTTTTCTATTGAAAGAGTGCATTCAAGTGGCGCAAAATTTGATTTTGAAAAAGCAAAGTGGTTCAATCATGAGTGGATTAAAAAGAGTGATGCCAATCATTTAGCTCCTGGAATAAAAAAAATATTTGAACAGAAAAATGTTTTAGTAGATGATGAAAATAAATTTAAAAAAATCATCGCTCTTGTGAAAGACCGGTGTACGCTTCTTACCGATTTTTGGGAGCAGGGTAATTATTTTTTTATAACACCTCAAAAAATTGATTTGGATTCTATTTTGCCAAAATGGAACAAAGACAAAAATCTTTTCTTTATAGAATTAATAAGAAACTACTCCCTGTTTAATTTATGGGACTCGTTTGAACTTGAACACTCTTTTAAAGAAATTGCATCAGTAAACAGGATTAAACCGGGCGAATTAATGTTGCCGTTTAGAATAATGCTTGTCGGCGGTAAATATGGTCCTGGAGTTTTTGACATAGCTTCCCTGTTGGGCAAAGAAGAAACGTTGAAAAGAATCCGTCATACATTGTCATTATTATATTAAAATAATTTGTAAGGAATTTTAAAATTGAAATACCTGTTTCTCAAGAGCTCAATACATTGCTTGTTATCTTTATATAAATGAATGAAAAAAAAGATTTCTCTGCCAATACGAAGCAAAGACCGGTAAGGGTACTTGTGGCTAAAGTAGGGCTTGACGGGCACGACCGCGGCGCAAAAGTAATCGCCACATCCCTGCGGGATGCAGGTATGGAAGTTATTTACACTGGTCTTCGGCAAACACCCGAAATGGTTGTTAACACTGCCTTGCAAGAAGATGTAGATGCAATTGGTGTAAGCATTTTGTCAGGCGCTCATAACACAGTTTTTCCAAAAATTTTAGATTTGCTTAAGCAAAACAATATGACAGATGTCCTGCTAACGGGCGGAGGCATCATTCCTGCCGATGATATGAAAAAATTAAATGAAATGGGCGTTGGTAAACTATTTTCTCCCGGCACAAATACTTCTGAAATCGCTGATTATATAAAAAACTGGGTGAAGGAAAACAGGAGTTTTTAAAAAAAATTTCTATGAGCAAATCAATCCATGTATTTAAATCTCTTGAAGAACAGGAAATATTTTTTCTCAATTATTTTGCAAATT